>NZ_JBEYER010000067.1:0-41803 GCF_040634005.1 Micromonospora sp. NPDC007271 | reverse complement strand
CGATGAAGCCCCACACGAGCATGCCCGCGATCAGATAGCTGAGCGCGGTCCAGCCCTGACCGGCACCGGACGGAACGTCCTCCGGGCCGCCAGTGCTGGGGGGTTTCTGGTCACCGGCCATGACGGGGCGAACGATATCAGTCGAGAAGACAAGGCTGTGCCACACCCCCCGCACAACCTGGTTGTGTGGGACACGGGCGGGCGAAGTCGTCTGAAGGCACGCTACTCCCCTCCCGCCACTGAGAGAATGACCGATCGCGGACGCACCGGTGCGCCGTCCGAAAGCTGGGACGGGGACGGCTGGACCCGCAACGCCGGGACGGCGGCCGGTCAGCGCCCGGCGCGTCGGGCGTGGACGGTGGTCAGCCACCAGATGTGCACCCCGGTCCAGACCGCGACGCCCGCCGCGATGCCCAGGCAGAGCGGGATCAGTCCCGGCCAGCCGGTCGAGGCCACCAGCACCATCACCGCCCCGAGCAGGGTCATCTTGGCCACGTACACGCCGACCCCGAAGGGCAGCACGAGCTGCGGGTCGCGGGCGTCGGCCCAGGCCAGCACGACGGTGGTGAGCGTGTAGCTGAGCGCGGTGACGGCGACCCCGACCGCCGCGCCGAGCGCGCCGGTCCCTCCCCTGGTCGCCCCGCCGACCACCGCCGCCGCCGCGGCCAGCACCGCCGACGCGATCAGCAGCACCGGTAGATGACGCAGCCGCCACCCGCGGTCCGCGGTCGCCTCCGCCGCGCGCGTCCCGGGCTCACCCACGGGGGTACGCCGGAAAGGCGGTGACCAGCTCGGTCACGTCGGCGGCGAGCCGGGCCAGCTCGTCGGCGCCTCCCGGGGCCGCCGGGTCGGTGCGGACCGCGCGGGCGATCAGCGCGGCGATCGCGCGCATCTCGCCCTCCCGCATGCCCTGGGTGGTGACGCTCGGCGTGCCCACCCGGATCCCCGAGGCGACCATCGGCTTCTGCGGGTCGTACGGGATGGCGTTCTTGTTGAGCGTGATGCGGGCGGCGTCGCAGCGCCCCTCCGCGTCCGCCCCGGTCACTCCGAGCGCGCGCAGGTCGACCAGGGCCAGGTGGGTGTCGGTGCCGCCGGAGATCGGCCGCATGCCCTCCGCGGCCAGTCCCTCGGCGAGCGCCTGCGCGTTGCTGATCACCTGGGCAGCGTACGCGCGGAACTCGGGCTGCCCGGCCTCGCGTAGCGCGACCGCCTTCGCGGCGACCGCGTGCATCAGCGGACCGCCCTGGGTGAACGGGAAGACCGCCTTGTCGATCCGGGCGGCCAGCGCCTCCCGGCAGAGGATCATGCCGCCGCGCGGGCCGCGCAACACCTTGTGGGTGGTGGCGCAGACCACGTCGGCGTACGGCACCGGGGACGGGATCGCCCCACCGGCGACCAGCCCGATGAAGTGCGCCGCGTCCACCATCAGGTACGCGTCGACCTCGTCGGCGATCTCCCGGAAGCGGGCGAAGTCGATCAGCCGCGGGTACGCCGTCGCCCCGCAGATGATCATTTTGGGCCGGTGCGCCCGGGCCAGGTCGCGTACCTCGTCATAGTCGATCAGCTCGGTGTCCGGCCGGACCCGGTAGCCGACGGCGTGGAACCACTTGCCGGAGAAGTTCACCCGGCTGCCGTGGGTGAGGTGGCCGCCGTGCGGCAGGTCCATCGCCAGCACGGTGTCGCCCGGCTGCACCAGCGCGGCGTACGCGGCCAGGTTGGCGCTGGCGCCCGAGTGCGGCTGGAGGTTGGCGTGCTCGGCGCCGAAGAGTTCCTTCGCCCGGGCGACGCCGATCTCCTCGGCCCGGTCCACCTCGGCGCAACCGCCGTAGTACCGCCGGCCCGGGTAGCCCTCGGCGTACTTGTTGGTCAGCGTGGAGCCGAGCGCGGCCAGCACGGCCGGCGACGTGAGGTTCTCGCTGGCGATCAGCTGCAGACCGCCGCGCAGCCGCGCCAACTCCCCCAGCACCACCCCGGCGATCTCCGGGTCGACGGCGCTGAGCTCCTGAAAGTCCGGCCCCCAGAACCTCTCCCCCACGTTCTCCACAGCACCGAGTCTACGGCGTCCCCCCGCCGCGCGATCTTGCACTTTCGGCCTACGGTTCGCGGCTTCTGTCCCTTTCGCCAGGGCAGCAGGTGCAAGATCGGCGGGGGGCGGGGGCGGGGAGCGGGGGTTAGTTGGTGGTGCGGGGGGCGGTTTGTTGGAAGGCGACGGACTGGCTGGGCGGCACGAAGTCGAGCACCGGCTGGTCGCGCAGCGCGTACGCCAGCAGCCGGCCCACGGCGGCGATCTGCCGGGTCTGCACGCCGCCGCCGACGGCGTCCCGGGGGTTGTCCGGGTTCGCGGCGATGGTGGCGACGGCGAGCTGCGGGGTGAAGGCGACCACCGTCTCCGTCTCGTTCCCGTCCGAGCTGCCGGTCTTGCCGCCGAGCGGGCGCCGCAGCCCCGGCTGGAGTTCCTCGGCGGTGCCGCCGTCGCAGCGCCGGTACATGGACTGGTCGCCGACCGGGCAGCGGGCGGCGTCCGCCGCCGCCCGGGCCACGTCGGTGTCGAGCGCCTGCCGGCAGTCCGGGTTGCCGGCGGCCACCTTCCGGCCCGAGGAGTCGCTGATGGCAATCACCGGGGTGGGCCGGCACCAGATCCCCTCGGCGGCCACCGTCGCATACGCCCCGGCCAGGTCGAGTGGGGTGGTGGCGACGACGCCGAGGGTGAACGGTCCCCAGCTCTTCGCCCCCTCGCGGGCCAGCCGGGCGTCGTCGGGAGCGCGCAGCACGATGCCCAGCCGCTCGGCCATCTCCACCACCCGGTCCGCGCCCACCTGCTGGATCAGCCAGGCGTAGTAGGTGTTCACCGAGCGGCCGAACGCGCTCCACATGGTGCGGAGGCCGTCCATCCAGGTCGGGTTGGCGTTGGACGGGCACCAGTGCCCGCCGCAGCCGGCCGGCCCCGACCCGGTCGCGTAGTCGGTGACGAGCGTGGCCGGGGCGTCGTACTCGGTGTCCAGCGGCAGCCCGGCCTCCAGCGCGGCCAGCATCGTGAAGAGCTTGAAGGTCGAGCCGGCCTGGTAGCCGACGATGCCGCCGCCCCCGGCGATGAGCTGGTTGACCGTGTTCGGGTAGTTCTCCTGCCCGTCCGGATTCGGGGCGACGCTGTAGTTCCGGTTCACCGCCATGGCCAGCACCCGGCCGGTGCCCGGCTGCACCACCGCGGTAGGCGCGGCCCGCTTGTTGGTCGCCGCGTAGATCCCCAGCACCTGCTCGACGGTCTTGCGCTGCACGTCCGGGTCGAGCGAGGAGACGACCGACCAGCCACCGCGACGCAGCGTCCGCTGCCGCTCCTCCGGCGACTTGCCGAAGGCGGGCTGGGCGTTCCACCACTGGGTGAACCAGTCGCAGAAGAAGCCCCAGTCGTTGTGCTCGGCGGTCACCGAGGTGCAGTCGTTCGGCGTGGCGCTGGGCCGCAGGTCCAGCTTCGCGGCCTTGGCCCGGGCACCGTCCTCGGCGGTGACCTGCCCGGTCTCCACCATCCGGTCCAGCACGTACGCCCGGCGGTCCAGGGCCGCGTCGGCGTTGCCGTTGATCGGGTCGTCGCTGTCGGGCGAGCGGACCAGCCCGGCCAGCAGCGCCGCCTGGGCCAGGGTCAGCTTCGGCGGGGTGGTGGAGAAGTAGCGCTTGCTGGCCGCGGCGATGCCGTACGCCCCGGCGCCGAAGTAGGCGATGTTCAGGTAGCGGCCGAGGATCTCGTCCTTGCTCACCTCGCGTTCGAGGGCCAGCGCGTACCGCGCCTCGCGGATCTTGCGGCCGGTGCTGATCTCGGTGGCCCTGGCCCGCTGCTCCTCGGTCAGCCGGGGATCGCTGGCCAGGGCGTTGCGCACGTACTGCATGGTCAGCGTGGAGGCGCCCTGCCGGGTCCCGCCCTCCCGCCGGTTGACGGTGAAGGCCCGCAGCACGCCGCGTACGTCGACGCCGTGGTGCTGGTAGAAGCGGACGTCCTCGGCGGCCACGATGGCCTGCCGCATCACCGGCGCCACCTCGGTGACCGGCACGTCCACCCGGTCCTCCACGTAGAACGAGGTGATCAGGGTGCGGCCGTCGTTGGCGTAGAGGTTGGAGCGCTGGGCCGGCTGCGGCTCGCGCAGCGACTCCGGCAGCTCGGCGTAGGGCATCAGCCCCTTGAAGCCGAGCCCGAAGACCAGTGCGGCCGGCAGCGCGGCCGCCGCCAGGACCAGCCCGGCGAGCACGCCGGCGAGCAGGACGGTGAACAGCTTGTCGAGATGGGCCCGGTTCATCAGCTCTCCCCGCAGGAGCCGGCTATACGAGACCCGTTCAGAATGACCTGAATCGCCCGTTTCGCGGCCATCTTCCCCAAAACACGCAGGAATTTCGCGAGGAAGGATGAAGCTGGACAGAACGCCCCACACGCCCCGCCGGACTCCCCATGCGCCCGTCGGGGCCGCGCCTCAGGACAGCAACGCGGCGGCCAGCGGGTGCACCGTCTCCTCGATCTCGTCGGCCACCCGGGTGAAGCACTGGTCGCCCCGACCCCAGGGGTCGTCGAGATCGTCGGTGGGCAGCGGGGTGGCACCCTGCCGGGCCGCGTCCACCGCGGCCACCAGGGCCACCCCCCGGGCGTACACCGCGGCCGGGGTGGCCTCGACCGGGGGCAGGCCGGACCGGTCCACCCCGCCCAGCAGCCGGCCGAACTCGCCGAGCACGAACGTGCGGGACGCGGCGTCCGGGCGCAGCGCCACCACGTACTCCTGCTGGTCGGCCGTGGCCGTGAGCACCAGGTCGGCGGCGTCGATGAGGTCGGAGCGCAGCTTTCGGGCCGCGAACCCCACCACGTCACCGCCCCGGGAGGTGACCTGCCGGGCGGCCGGCGGGTTCATCTGCTCGCCGGCGTGCCAGCCGCCGGTGCCGGCGCTGTGGCTGTGCACCAGCTCGTCGACGGCGGCCGGCTCGACGCCGAGGCGGCGCAGCCGCTCCCCGACGGCGAGCACCAGCAGCCGCTCGGCCATCGGCGACCGGCAGATGTTGCCCATGCAGACGTGCAGGACGGTGAACGGCGGCACTCAGACCCCCTGTTCGTCGAGGATGTCCGGCACCACGTCGCGCAGCTTCGCCAGCGACACCGCGCCCTGGCGCAGCAGCCGGGGCACGTCGCCGGTGAGGTCGACGATGGTGCTGGGCACCGGATCCAGGGCCGGCCCGGCCTCCAGGTAGGCGCGGACGCCGTAGCCGAGCTGCTCGCGGGCCTCCTCGGCGGTGAGCGCCGCGGGCTGCCCGATCTTGTTGGCCGAGGCCACCGCCATCGGGCCGGTCTCCCGCAGCACCTCCAGCGCCACCGGGTGCAGCGGCATCCGCACCGCCACCGTGCCGCTGGAGTCGCCCAGATCCCACGACAGGCTCGGCGAGTGCTCCAGCACGATGGTCAACGCACCCGGCCAGAACGCCTCGACCAGGTCGCGGGCCGCGCGGGGCAGCGAGAAGACCAGGCCGTCGAGGGTGTGCCGGGAACCGATCAGCACCGGCGGCGCCTGCCGGGAGCCCTTGGCGTCCGCGAGGGCCTTCACCGCGTACGGGGTGAAGGCGTCGGCGCCGATGCCGTAGACCGTGTCGGTCGGCAGGACGACGAGCTCCCCGTTCTTGACCGCCTCGATGGCAGCGGCGATGCCGCGGTCCCGGTCGGCGGGCGACCGACAGTCGTAGAGCATCACGAGGAGCCAGTCTGCCACGCCGGGCCGGGCTCGGCGTGCGGGCCGTCCGCCCGCCGGGACGCGGTGGCGAACCGGGGGCGCCCCACCAGGTCGCGGTGCTCCTCGATGCGCTCGTACCGGCCGTCCGAAGCGAGCAGCGCGGGCACCGCCGTCCCGTGGGTGTCGTCGTGCTCGACGGCGAGCACACCACCGGGGCGGAGCAGCTCGGCCGCCCGGGCGACCACCGGCCGGATCACGTCCAGCCCGTCCGCGCCGCCGAAGACCGCCTCGTCCGGGTCGTGCCCGGCCACGTCCGGCGACACCACCACCGCGCGTGGCACGTACGGCGGGTTGCAGAGCAGCACGTCGACCCGCCCCACCAGGTCGGCGAGGAGCCGCGGGTCGGTGACGTCGGCCGCCACCACCTCGACCGGGGTGTCCCCCGCGGCGGCCCGGTCCGCGGCGTTGCGCCGCAGCCAGGCCAGCGCCGCCGGGGACCGTTCCACCGCCACCACCCGGGCGTCGGGCAGCTCCTGGGCCACCGCCAGGGCGATCGCGCCGGAGCCGCTGCACAGGTCCACCACCAGCGGGGAGCCGGACCGTCGCCCCTGCTCGACGCCCCAGCCGGTGAGCAGCTCGGTCTCCGGACGGGGCACGAACACCCCCGGGCCGACCGCCAGCTCCAGATGCCGGAAACCGGCGGAGCCGGTGAGGTGCTGGAGGGGTTCCCGGGCCGCCCGCCGCGTCACCAGCTCGTCGAGCCGGGCGCGCTGATCCGGGGTGAACCCGTCGGCCAGCGCCAGCCGGCCGCGCGGCACGTCCAGCACGTACGCGGCGAGCTGCTCGGCCTCCGCGCGCGGCGCCTCGATCCCGGCCGCCGCCAGGGCCTGGGCCGCCCAGGCGACCATCAGTGAGGAACGCTCACGTTCTGTCCCTTTGGACGGGTGTTGCGGGAGGGAGGTCACGACATAATCATGAAGCGTCGCGGGTCGCCGCACGAGCGGGTGCGCCCGGACGCACAGTGACAGGGAGGTCGGAGTGGGCTGGCTCGACCGGGTCGAGGACCAGGTTGACGCCCTCCGGCGCGCCCGGGCGTTGCAGGAGGCGAGCCGCTCGGCGGAGGCCTGCACCGTCCTCGACCGGGTGATCCGCACCACTGCCGACCCGTACACGCGGGCCGACGCACTGGTCCAACGCCTCTCCGCGCTGATCAATCTCGGTCGGACGGCCGAGTTCACCCGGGCCATCGAGGAGGCGTCCGCCGCCGTCCGGGACCTGGCCGAGCCGTACCTGCACGGGCACCTCAACGCCCTGGCAGCGCTCGCCGCGCACCACCAGGGGGCGCTCGACCGCTGCGTCACCCACCTGGTGAAGGCGGCCCGGGCGCTGACCGCCGAAGACGACCCGGACCGGGACACCGCCTGGGGCTGGCACGACCTGGCGATGGCCTACTCGTACCTCAGCTTCCACGGCCACGCGCTCGGCGCGATCGAGCGGGCCCGCCAGGTGGGGCTCACCGCCGGCATCCCGGAGGAGACGTTCGCCGCCCCCGGCATCCGGCTGCGCAACGCGGTCGCCCTGGACCATCACGGCGACAGCGACGGCTGCCTGCGGGTGCTGCGCGACGTGGCCGGCGACTTCAGCCGCTTCCTGCGGCAGGGGCGGGCCGGCAACATCCGGCCCAGCAGCCTGGCCGCGTACGGGTACGCCGCCGCCCGCCGGGCCGCGCTCGGCGACCGGGTGGAGTTCGGCGGCGACGGCGATCCCGCCCGGTTGCTCGGCCACGGCGCGGACAGCGCCCGTGCCCGTGACCTGCGCCAGCTCGGCCAGGTCTGCCTGGCCGTCGCGGACGGCCGGCCGATCGAGGCGGTGGCCCGGCTGGACACCACGCGGGTCTCCAACGAGACCCTGGGCGCGGCCGAGCCGCCCCGGCTGCGCAGCATCGCGCTGGCCCGGGCCGGCGACCACGCCGGCGCGCACCGGGCCGACCGGCACGCGTTCCGGCTGGCGGCGCAGCGCAGCGACCGGCTGCGGGACGTCTACATCGACGGCATCGCCGCCCGGATCGACCACGAGGAGATGCGCCGCGAGGCCGCCCGGTACGAGGGTGAGGCGCTCACCGACCCGCTGACCGGGCTGCCCAACCGGCGGCGCCTGGAGCGCTACATCGGGGCGGTGGTGGCCCGGGGCGAGCGGGTGGTGATCGGCGTTTGCGACCTGGACGGCTTCAAGGCGGTGAACACCCGGCACGGCCACCACTCCGGCGACCTGGTGCTGCAACGGATCGCCGGGGTGATCAACCGGGTGATGCGGCGCGGCGACTTCGTGGCCCGCTACGGCGGTGACGAGTTCGTGGTGGTGCTGCCCGAGACGGGGATGCCCGAGGCGGCCGACGTGGCCCGCCGGATCCAGGCCGCCGTACGCACCGAGGACTGGGAGACACTGGTCCCCGGCACCCCGGTCGGGGTGAGCATCGGCTTCGCCGAGGTCAGCGGCGGCTCCGGGGTGAGTATCCGGGAGGCGCTGGGCACCGCGTTCGAGCTCGCCGACCGGGAGATGCTGCGGGCCAAGGACCGCTCCCGCGCCTCCTGACGCCGCCCGCCGCCCCGCCCGGACCCGCTCGCGTGGGTCCGGCCTGGGCGGCGGGGTCGCGTCGGGTCAGCGGCGGGACAGCTCCGTCTCGCCGGCCAGGCGGGCGGTGCGGTCGGCCTCGGCGAGGGCGTCCAGCACGCCGTCCAGCTCGCCGGCCAGGGCCAGGTCGAGGTTGTACGCGGTGTAGCCGATCCGGTGGTCGGTGATCCGGTTCTGCGGGAAGTTGTACGTGCGGATCCGCTCCGACCGGTCCACGGTGCGGACCTGCGCCCTCCGGGCGTCCGAGGCGGCCGCGTCGGCCTGCTCCTGGGCCACGGCCAGCAGCCGGGCCCGCAGGATCCGCATCGCCTGCTCCCGGTTCTGCAGCTGCGACTTCTCGTTCTGACAGGAGACCACGATGCCGGTCGGCACGTGGGTGATCCGGACCGCCGAGTCGGTGGTGTTGACCGACTGCCCGCCCGGCCCGGACGAGCGAAAGACGTCGATCCGCAGGTCGTTCGGGTCGATGGTGACGTCGACGTCCTCGGCCTCCGGCAGCACCAGCACGCCGGCCGCGCTGGTGTGGATCCGGCCCTGCGACTCGGTGACCGGGACGCGCTGCACCCGGTGCACGCCGCCCTCCCACTTGAGCCGGGACCAGACCCCGTTGCCGCCCTCCGGCACGCCCTTGGTCTTGATCGCCAGCGAGACGTCCTTGACCCCGCCGAGGTCGGACTCCTGCGCGTCGATCACCTCGGTGACCCAGCCGCGCCGCTCGGCGTACCGGGTGTACATCCGCAGCAGGTCGCCGGCGAACAGCGCCGACTCCTCGCCGCCCTCGCCGGCCTTGATCTCGACGATGACGTCCTTGGCGTCGTGCGGGTCACGCGGGATCAGCAGCTCCGCCAGCCGCTCCTCCAGCGCCGGCAGGGACCCGGCGATCGCCTCGGCCTCGGCGGCGAAGGCCGGATCCTCGGCGGCCAGCTCGCGGGCGGCGGCCAGGTCGGCCCGGGCCTGCTCCAGCTCGCCGGCGGCCTTGTGCAGCGGGACCAGCTCGGCGTAGCGCCGGCCGACCCGCCGGGCGGTGCCCTGATCGGCGTGGATGGCCGGGTCGGCCAGCCGCTTCTCCAGTTCGGCGTACTCGTCGAGGAGGGCGGCCAGACGCTCACTGCTCATGCTGCGGATGCTCCTTCGACGACGACGGAACCCGGGGGCGGGCGGGAACGACAGGGCGGAAACGGACGAACGCCCGCGCCCGGCGCGAGGCCGGACACGGGCGTCGTCGAAGCGGCTACTTGGCCTTCTTGGCCTGAACCTTGGCGTACTTCTGCTGGAACTTCGCGACCCGACCTGCGGTGTCGAGGACGCGCTGCTTGCCGGTGTAGAACGGGTGGCAGGCGCTGCAGGTCTCGACGCTGATCTGACCGCCCTTGGCGGTGCTGCGGGTGGTGAAGGTGTTGCCGCAGGAGCAGCGGACCTCGGTGGTCACGTACTCCGGGTGGATGTTCTGCTTCATGTCGCCTCGGTCCTTTCGTCGGTGGTCGCCGGGTCGCCGTCGTGTTCCCCGTCGTCTGCGACGGGCTCGGGCGTGAACCGGAACCGGTGGCCGATTGACCAGTGTGCCACGGGCGTACGCCGGCCCGACGAGCGGGCCGCACAGCGGGTCCGGCAGGCGCAACGCCCACCTCGCGGCACGCATTCCCGCCGGGTGTGCGGGCATTCCCGTCGGGCGTACGGTGGGCCCCGGCCCGGACCGGGACCGGACGGAGGGGGGTGAGCGGGATCTTCCGCCTGATCGCGACCCGTGGGCTGCCCGCCTCCGGCAAGACCACCTTCGCTCGCCGGCTCCAGCCCGACGTGGTCCGGGTCAACCGGGACGACCTGCGCCGGATGATGCACGGCGAGCGGCTCTTCACCCAGCGGGCCGAGGGGCAGGTCACCCGGGTCCAGCGGGCCCAGGTGGAGGCGCTGCTGGCCGCCCGGGTGAGCGTCTGCGTGGACGACACCAACCTGCGCTCCCGTACGCTGCGCGACTGGGCGGAACTGGCCGAGCGGTTCGGTGCCGCGTTCGAGGTGCACGACTTCACCGACGTGCCGCTGGAGGAGTGCCTGCGCCGGGACGCCGCCCGCCCCGAGGTGGACCGGGTCGGCGAGGCCGCGATCCGCCGGCTGCACGAGCGTTACCTGGCCAACCGTCCGCTGCCGCTGCCGGTCCCGACCGTACGCACGGGCGGCCCGGCCCGGGTGGAACCGGCCCGGACCGAACGGCCCGACATCGTGCTGGTCGACATCGACGGCACGGTCGCGTTGAACGTGTCGCGCAGCCCGTACGACATGACCCGGGTCGGGGAGGACGTGCCGAACGAGGCGGTGATCGCGGCGGTCCGGGCGATGCACGCGGCCGGGCACGGGGTGGTCTTCTGCTCCGGCCGGGACGCCTCGGCCCGGCCCGACACGGTGGCCTGGCTGGACCGGCACGTCCGGGTGCCCTACCTGGCGCTGCACCTGCGCGCCATCGGCGACCACCGCAAGGACGCGGTGGTGAAGCAGGAGATCTACGAGCGGGAGATCCGGGACCGGTACCGGGTGGTGGGCGTCTTCGACGACCGGCAGCAGGTGGTCCGCATGTGGCGCTCCCTCGGCCTCACCGTCTTCCAGGTCGCCGAAGGCGACTTCTGAGGCGCAAGAAGGGCCCCTGCGTGAACAGGGGCCCTTCCTCGGGACTCAGGCGGCGGGTGCCTGCGCCGCGGTCAGGGTGACCGTCGCCTGGGCGCGTACCCCGTTGACGGTCACCGCGAGCAGCACCTGCCCGCCGGAACGCAGCGCGGTGAGCTGCCCGGTCGCCGGGTCGAACCGGGCCACGTGCCACGGCTTCACCCCGTCGGGCGAGCCGATGTGCAGGTTGGGCGAGCCGGACCAGTCGGCGCTGACCGGAGCGGCGACCGGCACGGTACGGCCGCCGGGCTGGGTGAGCGTGGCGGTGACGGCCGCCGGTGCGCCGACCACGACGCTGGCGGGCGCGGCCAGGGCGAGCCGGTCGACGTGGGCGTGGAACTCCGCCTCGATCCAGCGCGGTCCCGCGACGAGCGGGGCACGCCGGGCCCGCTCGGCCTCCTGCGGGGTCACCGGGTCGATGCCGAACTCGGTCCAGCCGGTGAAGCCGCCGAGCTGGGGTGGGGTGGCGGGGTTCTTGCCCGAGTTGCCGTTGATCACGTACGGGACGCCGTCCACCCGCCCGGCGTGGAACGTGCCGACGTGCCCGTTGACCATCAGCGCGCCCTTGCCGGTGCGGTGCTGGAAGTCCGCCAGCCACTGCTCCACCAGGGCGGCCTCCTTCCGGTCGCCGAGCTGGCTGGCCTTGGCCGGGGTGGGGTCGCGGGGCGGGTGGTGGAAGAACACCGCGACCGAGCCGACGGCCGGGTCGGCCGCCGCCGTGTCGAGCGTGTCCCGGAGCAGCTTCACCTGGTCGAAGCCGCCGCCGCGCAGCGAGCCGGTGGAGGTGTCCAGCGTGACGAACCGGGTGCCCTGGTGGTCGAAGACCCGCGAGGTGTCGCCGAAGACGGCCTTGAAGTTGCCGATCGGGGCGCCCATGATCTCGTGGTTGCCCGGGACGTAGTGGTAGGGCAACCGGCCGCCGAGTTCCTCGTCGAGGATCCGCTTGGCCAGCGCGAAGTCCGCCGGGTACGCGGTGTCCACGAAGTCACCGTCGATGATCACGAAGTCGGGCTTCGCCGCCCGGATCTCGCGCAGCGTACGGCGGGCCTGGGCGACCAGTTCGCTGTCCGGGTCGGCGGCGACGAACTGCGCGTCGGACAGCACCGCGAACCGCCAGGGCGCGCCGTCCACCGTGCCGTCGCGCAGCACCACCCGATCGGTGCGGTTCTCCTCGTCCGGCGCCTGCACCGTCGGCGGCACGCGCGCCACCAGGTCGTCGATCACGACCTCGCTGGTGTACTGCTTGGCCGGGTCGGTCTCGGCCACGTAGAACCGCCGCACCCGGACCGGGTACTGCACGCCGGCCGGTACCTCGAACTCGACGTACCGCCAGCCGGTCCAGGTGAGGTAGGGGCCGCGCAGCACGAACTGGGTGTCCTGGGCGTCGTGCAGGTGCAGGCTGGGCCACTCCCCCTTGCCGTTGGCGTGGATCCACATGCCGAACGCCTGTGGCTGGCCGGGCACCTCGATCCAGGCGGGCGGGTCGGCGTACGCCGCCCGGGTGCCGGTGGACTGGCTGAAGTCGTACGACATCCGCAGGCCGGTGCCGGTGTGGCCCGGCGCCGGGGCGACGGAGCCGCTGGCCCGGGCCTGGCTGAACTTCCAGGCGGCGGCGTCGTCGAAGCCGGCCACCGGCACGTCGGCCAGCCCGACGGTCACCGGCAGCACGGTGGTCTTCGCTCCGACGTGGACGGTGATCAGGGCGGAGCCGTCACCGAGGGCCCGCACGGAAAGGTTGCCGTCGTCGGTCGGGGTGACCGCGAGCAGGTCGTGGTCGTACTCCAGGCGCAGGTCGGCCGGCTCGATCGGGGCGGTGTTGCCCTCGGCGTCGTAGCCCACCACGCCGAAGAGCCCGGTGTCGCCCTGCCGGTTGAGGCCGAGCCGGTCCACCGTGGAGTCGATCCGCTCCAGCGGACCGAGCACGGTCAGGTCCAGGGTGCCGCGGGCCTCCTCCCGCCACGCGGTGACGGTGCTGCGGCCGGGCCGGTCGGCCCGGAAGACACCCTCGTCGTCCACCGTGCCCTGGGCGGCCGGGTTGGCCCGCCAGTGCGGTGCGCCGGCCGCCGGCCCGTACGTCTCGTCGTAGCCGGCGGCGGTGAGCCGGCGGGTGAGCCCGGGGAAGACCCGGTCCGGCCGGCCGCCGCGGATCGGGGCGACGCCCGGCGCGCTGGTCGGGTCGCTGGCGGTCTCCAGCCAGTAGCCGGTGAGCCGGCCGCTGCCCGGCGGCGCGTAGATCGCCAGACCGTTGGGGACCGGGCGCTCGCTGCCGTCCGACGGGCTGTTCTCCACCTGGACGGTGGCCGCGCCGGGCTCACGGGCCAGCAGCGTCGAGGAGCCGCCGCCGTCGAGGTTCAGCGCGGTCCACGCGCCCAGCTCGCGCATCATCCGGCCCAGCTCGGTCTGGGTCACGCCGCGGCTGTCCACCTGCCGGCCGTCCACGGTCAACATGATCATTTTCCGCCCGTCGGCGGAGAAGCCGACGGAGGTGCGCGGGGCGAGGCTCTGGTCGGCGATGTCCTGCACCACGCCGTCGCGGACCAGCACGTTGCCACCGCCGACCGCGGCGCGCAGGCCGCCACCGTCGGACGCCCTCGGGCGCCAGGTCAGGTCGACCGGATCGCCGGGGCGCAGCTTCGCGAGGGCGTCCGCGCCGGCCTCGCGGCCGAGCAGCACGGTCGTACCGGCCGGGATCGGCCCCTCCCCCGGCGCGGTGGCCACCGACGCGACCTTCCCGCCGGTCACCGTCACCTCGGCCACCCGCGCCGCGCCCTCCACGGCCCGCCGGCGGGAGTACGTCCCCCAGAGCGGGGTGAAGACGCCGACGCCGTCGCGCTGCACCATGTTGTTGAACTGGGTCAGCGACACCGGCCCGGGCGGCAGTGCGGCGGCGCCCTCGAAGCCGACCTGGATGACCCGGCCCAGCCCCTCGGCGCTGATCGCGGCGGCGTTGGGGTGCCCGGCGATCGGCGACTGGATCAGCTCACCGGAGCGGATGCCGATGCCCTGGGCGGCACCGGAGTTGTTGATGTCGAAGAAGTCGCCGTTGACGGCGGCCACCGCTCGGGAGCGGTCCACCGCGGCACGCAGCGGCTCGTCCCGGGTCACCTCGCCGGAGTTGACGTAGTCCACGGTGACGCCGCCGGAGAGGTCGGCGGTGAGCGCGTCCGCGCGCAGCCAGCCATCGGCGTCGTACCGGTCGAAGGAGGTCAGGTCGAGTCCGGGGGCGACCGGACGGGTGGTCTTGGAGGTCTCCAGGCCACCGGCCGGCTCCAGGCCGCCGGCGACGGCGGCGGCCGGACCGGCCAGGGCGACCGACGAGTCGGGGCGGGAGGAGGCGGCCGGGGCGTCCTCGGCCGGGGTACGCGGCTCGCCTGCGGGCGCCGCGACGCCGGGCGGCACGGGCCCGGCGAGGGTGAGCAGCGGCGTCAGCAGCAGGACGCCAGCGAGACGGGCGGATCGACTGCGGGTACGCATGGACGACAGTCAACCGACACTGAACAGAAGTTTCAATACCCCTCGGCTGAACCGTAGAAAAACTTCAGCCCGCGCCCGCCCCGTACGCGACGAGGGGCACGACCAGACGGTCGTGCCCCTCGCCCGCGTGGCTCCTACCGGATCACTCGCCCGGCGTGGACTTCGCGATCTGCATCAGGAACTCGATGTTCGTGCGGGACTGCTTGAGCCGGTCCAGCAGGAGGTCGAGCGCCGCCTGCGAGTCCAGCGAGTGCAGCACCTTCCGGAGCTTGTGGATGATCGCCAGCTCCTCCGGCGCGAGCAGGACCTCCTCCTTGCGCGTACCGGAGGGGTTGATGTCGATCGCCGGGAAGACCCGCTTGTCGGCGATCTTCCGGTCCAGCTTCAGCTCCGCGTTACCGGTGCCCTTGAACTCCTCGAAGATGACCGTGTCCGCCATGGAACCGGTCTCCACCAGCGCGGTGGCGAGGATGGTCAGGGAGCCGCCGTTCTCGATGTTCCGCGCCGCGCCCAGGAAGCGCTTCGGCGGGTAGAGCGCGGTGGAGTCGATACCACCCGACATGATCCGGCCGCTGGCCGGCGCCGCCAGGTTGTACGACCGACCGAGGCGGGTCACCGAGTCGAGCAGCACGACGACGTCGTGCCCCAGCTCGACCAGGCGCTTCGCCCGCTCGATCGCCAGCTCCGCCACCGTGGTGTGGTCCTGCGGCGGGCGGTCGAACGTGGCCGCGATGACCTCGCCCTTCACCGACCGCTGCATGTCGGTGACCTCTTCCGGCCGCTCGTCGACCAGCACCACCATCAGGTGGCACTCCGGGTTGTTGCGGGTGATCGCGTTCGCGATCGCCTGCAGCACCATCGTCTTACCGGCCTTCGGCGGCGAGACGATCAGCGCCCGCTGGCCCTTGCCGATCGGCATCACCAGGTCGATCACGCGGGTGGTCAGGATGTGCGGCTCGGTCTCCAGCCGCAGCCGCTCCTGCGGGTACAGCGGAGTGAGCTTGTAGAACTCCGGCCGGCGCTTCGCCTCGTCCGGCTCCATCCCGTTGATGGTGTCGAGCCGGACCAGCGGGTTGTACTTGTCGCGCCGCTGCTCGCCCTCGCGGGCGGCCCGCACGGCACCGGTGATCGCGTCGCCGCGACGCAGGCCGTACTTCTTGATCTGGGACATCGAGACGTACACGTCGTTCGGGCCGGCCAGGTAGCCGGTGGTCCGGACGAAGGCGTAGTTGTCGAGCACGTCGATGATGCCGGCGACCGGGACGAGCACGTCGTCCTCGCCGACCTGCGGCTCGCGGCCGCCCTCGCCGCCCTCGGCCCGCTCGCCGCGGCCGCGCCGGCGGTCCCGGAACCGGCTGCGCCGGCCGCGCCGGCCGCCGCCCTCGCCGTCCTCGTCGCCGTCGTGGTCCCGCTCGGCGCGCTGGCCGCGGTCGTTGCGCTCGGCCCGCTCGCCGCCGCGCTCAGCCCGCTCGCCACGCTCGCCGCGCTCGGCCCGCTCGCCACGCTCGCCGCGCTCAGCCCGCTCGCCACGCTCGCCACGCTCGCCGCGCTCGGCCCGCTCACCGCGCTCGGCCCGCTCGCCGCGCTCGCCGCGCTCGGCCCGCTCGGCCCGCTCGCCGCGCTCGGCCCGCTCGCCGCGGTCACCGCCCCGCTCGGCCCGCTCGGCCCGCTCGCCGCGTTCCCGGCCCCGGCCCTCGCCGCGCTCACCGCGCTCGGCCCGCTCGCCGGTCTCGGCGGTGGCCGCCTCGGTGCGCGTCTCGGCCGGCTGGGCCTCGACGGGAGCGGCAGCCGCGGCGGCCCGGCTCCGCCGGCTCCGGGTGCGACCCTCGGTCGGCTCGGCGGCCGGCGCCTGCTCGGCCGGCCGGCGCTCGGTCTCGGCCCGCTCCTCGCGTACCTCGGCGTGCACCTCGTCCCGGGCGGGCGCGGCTGCGGCCGCGACCTCGGCCCGTGGTCGAGGGGTGCCGGCGGCGGCGCCGCCCTGCCGCTCGGTGATCGCAGCGATCAGCTCGCCCTTACGCATGCGAGCCGTGCCGGAGATGCCGAGCGACGCGGCCAGGCTCTGCAGCTCTGGCAGCAGCATCGCCGACAGGCCGGTACCGCTACGCCGGCGGCGCGTGGGGGCGGCGGTGGTGGCTTCGCCAGCGACGTTGGAAACATCCGACGTCACGTCGGTGGTGTCGCTCAATGGATTCCTTCCCTCGATAGGCCGGGACTGCCCGGAGTCGTAAACCAGGTGGCCGGGCGGCCTCGGTGCACCCGCCTCGCATGGACGCGTCGCGGGAGTCTGTGACACAGCAGCCGGTCGGTTTCCCGACTCACCAGCGTCGGTGAGCAGGTCTCGCCGCCTGCGGCGACCTGTGGAAACTGCGGTGCGGCGTGGGCCTTTGGCAGGGGTGACGGGCTGACCGCCGAGAGCTTCGGGGGTGCGCCGCCCCGCAGGAAGATCGCATGCTTCGCGGCTGTGCTGAGTCTAGAGCGTAATCAACTCTTCCGACCTGCGGCAACAGGGCCCCGCTCGGCGTGTCCAAGTCTACCCCGGGTGACCCGGGCGCCGCTGACATCTACGGGCAACTCCCAGCGCTGCCAATCTGTTCCCGGCGCGAATCCCGCGGGCACCTCGGTCAACGCCAGCACGGTCGGGCCCGCCCCACTGACCACGGCCGCCACACCGGCCTCACGGAGCCCAGCGACCAGGGCAGCCGTCGCCGGCATCCCCCCGGCGCGATAGTCCTGGTGCAGCCGGTCGACGGTGGCCGGCAGCAGCAGCGCCGGGTCGGCGGTCAGGGCGTGCACCAGCAGCGCCGCCCGACCGGCGGTCAGCGCCGCGTCGGCGTGCGGCACGGTGGCGGGCAGCGCGGCCCGGGCGGTGGCGGTCAGGCCCCGCTCGCCGGGCACGAACACGGTGGGGCGGACGGCCTGCGCGACGGCCAGGGAGACCGCCCGGGCCCCGGCCGGCTCCGTCCAGGCGACCGTGAACCCGCCGAGCAGGCAGGGCGCGACATTGTCCGGGTGCCCCTCGATCTGGGCGGCCAGCCGGAGCGCGCCGACGTCGTCCAGCCGCGCCGCGCCGTCGTCGACCAGCGCCCGGGCCAGCAGCACCCCGGCGACGATGGCCGCCGAGGACGAACCGAGGCCCCGAGCCTGCGGGATCCGGTTGACGCACTCCAGGGCCAGCCCGGGTGGCTGCGCGCCGAGCACGTCGAAGGCGGCGCGCATGGACCTCACCACCAGGTGCCGGTCACCGTCCGGCAGCTCACCGGCGCCCTCGCCGGTGACCGTCACCCGGACACCGCCGGTGGTCACCTCGGCCGCCACGTCGTCGTAGAGCCCCAGGGCCAGGCCGAGGGCGTCGAACCCAGGCCCGAGGTTGGCGCTGGTGGCGGGCACCCGGACCCGCACCGGACCGGAGGCGAATGTCATCGGCACCGGTTCATGCTAGGACCCGACCCCGACAGCGCGCCGATTCACCCGGAGCGTGGGAATGGCGGCGTCGCCGCCAGGATGCTCCGCTGACGGGCTATCAGGAGTTGTGTCGGGAGTTGTCCGCCACGCCGGCCCCCGCCCAGTGGGGTCCGGGCAACGCGGCCTCACCCGCCCCCGGCCGCCGCGACCGACCCGCCGACTCGGCCTCAGGCGCGACCGAGCCGGCGACTCGGCTCAGGCGGCGCGGCTGGGCTCCGGCTCCTCCGCCGGGTCGGCGAGCGACAGCCGCCGGGTGGCGAGCCGCCAGCCCAGCGCGTAGACCACCGTGACCAGGCCGCAGCCGGCCAGCACGGTCCGCTCGCTCACCTGGTCCACGACCAGCGCCACCACGAGCTGGCTGACCGAGATGGCCAGCGTCGCCAGCATCATGTCGGTGGCGAAGACACGGCCGCGTAGCCGGTCCGGCACCTCGCCCTGGAGCGCGTAGTTCGACAGCACCCAGTTGCTGCCGCCGCCGAGGTGGGCCAGGAGGACCAGCACCAGCACCAGCGGGAACCAGCCGACCACCGACGCGCCGACGTAGGCCAGGCCGTAGAGGGACATGGACAGGGCCAGGCCGGTGAGCAGCCAGGCCCGGTTGGTGAGCACCCGCCGCATCAGGATGGGGCCGACCAGGGCGCCCGCGCCCCGGAAGGCGAAGAGCAGGCCGGTGCCGATCGGGCCGGCCCCGTACACCGCGGCGAGCAGCGGGAAGACGGTGAGCACGCCGTTGCCGAGGCCGACCGCCGACTTCACGGTGACCAGCGCCAGCACCCGCGGCCGGTGCGCGATGTAGCCCAGCGCCTCGCGGATCGCCGGCCAGGTGCGTGGCGCCGCCAGCTCGGGGTCGCGGGGAGCCTGCAACGGGCGGCGGATCCGCGTGGCCAGGCCGGCGGCCACGGCCAGGCCGCCCGCCGCCACCCAGAAGCTGACGTACGGGCCGGCGACGGAGCTGAGCATGCCGCCGAGCGAGGCGCCGACCACGGTCATCGTGCCCCAGGCGGAGCCGGCGACGGCGTTGCCGGCGGCCAGGTCCGCCGGGTCGAGCACGTTGGGCAGGGCGGCCTGGGCGGCGGGCGAGTAGAACGCCTTCGCCACCGCCACCGCCGCGATGGCGACCAGGGCCAGCCACGCCGTCCCCGCGCTCCGTACCCCGAGCAGCAGCAGGATGCCGACCAGCGCTGCCAGGTTCGCCGCGATCATGACCTTCCGCCGGTCGAACCGGTCCGCGACCGTGCCGGTGTACGGCAGCAGCAGGGCCGTCATGCCGGTGTCCACGGCGAGCACCAGCGCGCCCCAGACCCCGCTGCCGGTCAGCTGCGGCAGCAGCACCAGCAGCGGCACCATGACGAACCAGTCCGAGCCGAACACGACCAGCTCGGCGAGGAAGAGGTTGCGGAAGTCGCGGTTGCGGACGACGACCGAGAGGGTGGGTGACACGCGGGAACCCTACCCGGCCGCTCAGACGGCGACGCCGTGGCGGAGCAGCTGGGAGACGGTCACGAAGGTGTAGCCGCGCTCGCGCAGCCCGGTGATCATGTCGGGCAGGCCGCGGAGCGCGACCAGCCGCTGCTCGGTGCCGACGTCGTGGCCGAGCAGGATGGTGCCGGGCTGGACGTCGGCCACGATCCGCTTGGCGTGGCCGGCCGGGTCGTGCGGGAACTCGCCCTCGACCATCTGCAACGTCCAGAGCACCAGCCGGTAGTCCAGCCGGGCCGCGGCGTGCAGCACCGCCCCGCCCAGATGGCCCCAGGGCGGGCGGAGCAGACGGGGTGCCGACCCGGTGGCCTCGGCGATGGCCTCGTGGCTGCGCCGCAGGTCGTCGTACGCGGTCTGGGCATCCATCCGGGCCAGGTCGTGGTGGGCCCAGCTGTGGTTGCCCACCTCGTGCCGGCCCAGCCGGCCGCGGACGAGCGCCGCGTGTTCCCGGGCTCGGCCACCGACCATGAAGAAGGTGGCCGGGACGTCGTACCGCTCCAGGGTGTCCAGCACCATCGGGGTCCACTGTGGCCGCGGCCCGTCGTCGAAGGTGAGCGCGAGCAGGCGTTCGGCGGTGCGTACGCCCCAGACGACCTCGACCGCGCCGGTGCCGACCTGCTGGTAGCGGCTGCCCAGGGTGGCGCTGGCCGGCCCGCCGGCGATCGGCAGCCGGCGGTCGGCGATCCAGGTGGTCTGCGCGGTGCCGGCGGCGCCCAGCGCCACGCCCCCGGCCAGCAGCGCGGTACGACGCAGCAGGGTTCGCCTGCTCCACCGGCCCGCGCCGTCCGCCATGGCCCCGCTCCCACTCCGGCCGGTCGCCGCTCGACGGACCGACACCTGCAGTAGGCGTCAACTCACTCACGGTACCGCCTGCCGTCGCCACCCACTGTCGCCTTCGCGCCACCCCCGTCGCCTCTCCGCCGGCCGGGATGACGGCGCGTGGCGCGGTCGGGGTCAGTCGGTGGACGGCAGGGGGGAGTGACGGCTCTTCGGCAGGCGCAGCACCTCGAACTGGTCCGTGCCGTCCAGCAGCGCGGCCGACGGAGCCGGCCGGGCCGGCGGCGGGGCGGCCGAAGGCTCGGCGGCCTCAGCCGGAGCCGCGCCGCCGCCGACCGCCACCGGAACCGGGGCGGGGGCCGGCGGCGTCACCGGTGTCGGCCTGTCCCGGTCCGGCACGCGCGGGGGTTCCGGTTCGCGGCGGCCGGCCCGGCGCTCGCGCAGCGACTCCTTGGTGTGCTCCACCAACGTGTAGAGCGTCGGCACCAGGATCAGCGTCAGCAACGTCGAGCTGATCAGGCCGCCGATCACCACGATCGCCAGCGGCCGGGAGATGAAGCCGCCCTCGCCGGTGAGCCCGAACGCCATCGGCAGCAGGGCGAACACGGTGGCCAGCGCGGTCATCAGGATCGGTCGCAGTCGCCGCCGGCCACCCTCGACCACCGCCTCGGTCACCCCCATCCCCCGCGCCCGGTACTGATTGACCAGGTCGAGCAGGACGATCGCGTTCGTCACCACGATGCCGACCAGCATGAGCACGCCGATCAGCGCCGGCACGCCCAGCGGCGTCCCGGTGGCCAGCAGCAGCGCGATCGCGCCGGTGGCCGCGAACGGGACCGAGATCAGCAGGATCAGCGCCTGGGTCAGGCTCCGGAAGGTGGCCACCATGATCAGGAAGACGATCGCGATCGCGGCCAGCACGGCCAGCTTCAGGTCGGCGAAGGCGTCCTTCTGCTGGGCGCTGACCCCGCCGATGGTGAACGTCGCGCCCGGCACGTCCAGCGCGTCCAGCCGCTTCTGCAGCTCCTGGGTGGTGCTGCCGAGATCGGAGCCGGTGACCGTACCGGTGACCGAGACGCTGCGCTCGCCGTCGATCCGGGTCACCTGCTGCGGGCCCTCGACCTGGTCGACGTCGGCGATGTCGTCCAGCTTGACCGGGCCCACCGGCAGCGCCCGCAGCTCCGCCACGCTCAACGGGGGCCGGAGCCCGGTGCCGAGCACCACGCTCTGCGGCGTGCCGTCCAGCGTGACCTGCCCCAGCGGGGTGCCCCGGTACACCTGCGCGACGAGCTGCCCGACGGCCGCCTCGGTCAGCCCGGCCCGGGCCGCGGCGACCCGGTCCACGGTCACCTCGACCCGGGGCACCCGGGCGGCGAGGCTGGTGTCGACGTCCTCGACGCCCGGCGTACCGGCCACCGCGTCCCGGACGGCGTCGGCGGCCCGGGTCAGCGTGTCCGGGTCGGCGGCCCGCACGACCACCTCGAGCTGGTTCGCGGAGGTGGCGTTCTGCCCGCCGGAGAAGCTCAGCTCGCCCACCTCGGGGCCGAGGGCGTCGAACTCCTCGCGCAGCACCCGCCGGACCGTCGCGGCGTCGGTGTCCTCCGTGAGCGCGACCGAGAAGGAGGCCGTGTTGCCGGTGCCGCGCGCCCACGGCATGGTGCCGCCGCCGCCCGCCGTGACCTGGTAGGTCTTCACCCCCGGCGTACGCCGGAGCACCTCCTCGACCCGACCGGCGGCCTGGTCGGTGCCGGTCAGGCTGGTGCCCGCCGGCAGCTCCTGACGGATCGAGAGGGTGTCCTGGCCCGAGTCGTCCAGGAAGTTGGTCTCCAGCTTCTGGGCCAGGCCGAACGTGCCCAGCAGCACCAGCAGGCCCAGTCCCACGGTCGCCCAGCGGGTGGCCCGGGACCGGGTGGCGAAGCCGACGACGGGCAGGTACGTCCGCTGCAGCCGGCTGCGCAGCTCCTTCTCCTCCGCGGCGCGCCGGACCGCGGCCTCGTCCGCGCCGGTCGGGCGCGGCTTGAGGAACCAGTACGCGAGCACCGGGATCACGGTCAGCGACACCAGCAGCGAGGCGAGCAGGGCCACCGTCACGGTGACCGCGAACGGTGCGAAGAGCTGCCCGACGAAGCCCCCCACCAGCGCGATCGGCGCGAACACGGCGACCGTGGTGAGCGTCGAGGCGGTCACCGCACCGGCCACCTCCCGCACCGCGACCAGGATGGCGTCCCGCTTCGGCTCGCCGTACTCCAGGTGTCGCTTGATGTTCTCCAGCACCACGATGGAGTCGTCGACGACCCGCCCGACGGCGATGGTCAGCGCGCCGAGGGTGAGCAGGTTGAGCGAGTAGCCCTGGCCCCAGAGCACGATCAACGCGACCAGCATCGACAGCGGGATGGAGACCGCGGTGACCACCGTGGAGCGGATCGAGAGCAGGAAGACCAGGATCACCACCACCGCCATCAGCAGACCGAGCAGGCCCTCGGTGGTGAGGCTCTCGATGGAGCGCTCGACGAACGGAGCCTGGTCGAGGACGACCGTCAGGTCGGCGCCGGAGGCGGCCGTCAGCTCGTCGAGCCGGTCCCGGATGCCGTGCGAGATGCGGACGGCGTTGCCGTCGGGCGCGGCGGTGACGGAGATGCCCAGGCTGGGCTTGCCGTTGGTCCGGGTGAAGCCGGTGGCCGGGGCGAGCTGCTGTTCCACCCGGGCCACGTCGCCGAGGCGTACCGGGGCGGCGGGAGCCGTGGTGAGCACGATGCCGCGCAGCTCGTCCATGGTCCGGACCGGGGTGCCGACCTGCACCGGCAGCGACCGGCTGCCGTCGGTGACCGCGCCGGCCGGCAGCGCGACACCATTGGTCTTGAGCGCCTGGGCGATCGCGGTGGGGGCCAGCCGGGCCGCGGCCAGCCGTGCCGGGTCGGGGATGATCATCACGACCGGGTCGCGGGTGCCGGTCACCGCGACGGTGCGGACACCGTCCACGGCCTCCAGCTCGGGTACGACGTCGCGGCGCAGCTTCTCCGCCAGGGCCTGCTCGTCGTCGCCGCCGGTCGCGGCGAGCACCACGACGGGCAGGTCGTCGGTGCTGCCGACGATGACCTGCGGGTCGACTCCCTCGGGGAGCTGCGCGTCGATCCGGTTCAGCGCGGCCTGCATCTTGTTGACCACGTCGTCCAGGTCGGTGCCGAACGCGTACCGCACCTGGACCGTGGTGGAGCCCTCACGCGAGGTGGAGGTGATCTTCTCCAGCCCCGGGATGCCCTGGAGGCTGTTCTCGATCGGCTCGGTGACCTGGGACTCGACGATCTCCGGCGCGGCGCCCGGGTAGGCCGCCACGATGAACGCCGCGGGAAACTCCAGCGACGGCAGGAGCTGCTGCTTCAGCGACGGTACGGCGAACGCCCCGAACGCCGTTGTCACCAGCGCGATGAGGGCGATCAGGCCCCGGTTGGCGAGACTGAATCTGGCGAGCAGCGACATCGGCCTGGCTCACTCCTGGAAAGGGGTCTGCGGGGTCCACAAAGTCTGCCCCACCGACTCCCCCGCCCCGCACCCACCCACCCCGTCGGAGACCCTGTTGATCAAGGAGTTTGCGTCGGAGATCGGGCCGATCCTGACCCAAACTCCTTGATCAACGCACCGAGCCCGGTCCCCGGGGGTGGGGTGGGGTTGGTTGGTTAGGCGAGGTCGAGGGCGCGGGCGGCGGCCTGGGGGTCGTTGGCGATGGTCAGCGGGGCGGGAGCGGTGGAGATGGCCCACTCGGGGTCCTTGAGGCCGTGGCCGGTGACCGTGCAGACCACCCTCGACCCGGCCGGCACCCGGCCGGCATCGGCCTGCTGGAGCAGGCCGGCCACGCTGGCCGCGCTACCCAGCTCGACGAAGACCCCCACCTCGCGGGCCAGCAGCCGGTACGCCGCCAGGATCTCCCGGTCGGTGACCGCCGAGATCAGCCCGCCGGAGGCGTCCCGGGCGTCGATCGCCCTGGTCCAGCTCGCCGGGTTGCCGATCCGGATGGCGGTGGCGATGGTGGACGGCTCCGGCACCACCCGCCCGGTGACGATGGGGGCGGCGCCGGCCGCCTGGAAGCCGTACATCTTCGGGGTCTTCGTGGCCCGGCCGGTGGCCAGGTCCTCCGAGTAGCCCATCCAGTAGGCGGAGATGTTGCCGGCGTTGCCGACCGGCAGGCAGTGGACGTCGGGGGCGTCGCCGAGCGCCTCGACGATCTCGAAGGCGGCGGTCTTCTGGCCGTGCAGCCGGTCCACGTTCACCGAGTTGACCAGGGCGACCGGGTAGTCCTGCGCGAGCTTGCCGGCCAGCGCGAGGCAGTCGTCGAAGTTGCCCTGCACCTGGAGCAGCTTGGCCCCGTGCACCAGCGCCTGCGCCAGCTTGCCCAGCGCGATCTTGCCCTGCGGCACCAGCACCGCGCAGGTGATCCCGGCGCGGGCCGCGTACGCCGCCGCGGAGGCGCTGGTGTTACCGGTGGAGGCGCAGATGATCGCCTTGTTGCCGGCCTCGACGGCCTTGGAGACGGCCACCGTCATGCCCCGGTCCTTGAACGAGCCGGTCGGGTTGGCTCCCTCCACCTTCAGCCACACGTCGGCGCCGAGCCGGGCGGCGAGCACCGGCGCCGGCAGCAGCGGGGTGTTCCCCTCGTGCAGGGTGACGACCGGGGTGGCATCGGTGACCGGCAGCCGGTCCCGGTACGTCTCGATCAGACCACGCCACATGTCGCCCTCCTCGGCTCGACCGCCCCGCCGCACATCGGGGCCCTACCAGCGTGAGCCACCCGGTCGGACCGGCCGCCGGCACGCCCACCACTAACCATCAGGCGGGACGCCGCGTCACGCCTCGCCCTCGACGCGCAACACGCTGGTCACCGAGCGGACGATCGCCAGCCCGCGCAGCTCCCGGACGGTGGCCGCGAGCGCGGCGTCCGGCGCGACGTGGGTCACGATCACCAGCTCCGCGTCCGCGCCGCCGCCCGCCGGGCCCTGCCGGACGGTGGCGATGGAGACCTCGTGCCGGGCGAAGACCCCGGCCACCGCCGCCAGCACGCCCGGCCGGTCGGCCACGTCGAGGCTGATGTGGTAGCGGGTGAGCGCCTCCCCCATCGGCCGCACCGCCAGGTCCGCGTACGCCGACTCGCTGGCCGCGCGCACCCCGGCGAGGCGGTTGCGGGCCACCGCCACCACGTCGCCGAGGACGGCGCTGGCGGTCGGCGCCCCGCCGGCGCCCCGGCCGTAGAACATCAGCTGCCCGGCCGCCTCGGCCTCGACGAAGACCGCGTTGAACGCGTCACCGACGCCGGCCAGGGGGTGGCTCCGCGGGATCATCGCGGGGTGCACCCGGACGCTGACCGTCTCGCGGCCCGCCGCGTCGGTGCCCCGGGCGGCGATGCAAAGCAGCTTGATGGTGCAGCCCATCGCCTTGGCGCTGGCCACGTCGGCGGCGGTCACCTCGGTGATGCCCTCGCGGTGCACGTCGGCGGCGGTGACCCGGGTGTGGAACGCCAGCGAGGCGAGGATGGCGGCCTTGGCGGCGGCGTCGAAGCCCTCCACGTCGGCCGTCGGGTCGGCCTCGGCGTACCCCAGCTCGGTGGCCTCCTCGAGGGCCTCGGTGAAGCCGGCACCGGTGGCGTCCATCGCGGAGAGGATGAAGTTGGTGGTGCCGTTGACGATCCCGGTGACCCGGTTGATCCGGTCGCCGTGCAGGGACTCGCGCAGCGGGCGCAGCAGCGGGATGGCCCCGGCGACGCTCGCCTCGTAGTAGAGGTCGGCGCCGCCCTCGGCGGCGGCGTCGTGCAACGTGCCGCCGTCCTCGGCGAGCAGCGCCTTGTTGGCGGTGACCACGCTCTTGCCCGTGCGCAGCGCCTCGACCAGCCAGCCGCGGGCCGGCTCGATGCCACCGACCACCTCCACCACCACGTCCACGTCGTCCCGCTTGATCAGCCCGAGCGGGTCGGTGGTGAACAGGGCCGGGTCGACCGGCAGGTCGCCGCGGTCCCGGCCGAGCCGGCGTACGGCGATCCCGGCGATCTCCAGCGGGGCGCCGATCCGGGCGGCGAGGTCGGCCGACTGCTCGTGCAGCAGCCGCACCACCTCGCTGCCGACCGTGCCGCAGCCGAGCAGCGCCAACCGAACGGGTGAGGTCATCCGACATCCAATGCGAGCAGGTCCTCTTCGGTCTCCCGGCGGACGATCAGCCGGGCCCGACCGTCGCGGACGGCGACGACCGGGGGCCGCGGGACATGGTTGTAGTTGCTGGCCATGCTCCGGCAGTACGCCCCGGTGCCGGGCACCGCGACAAGATCTCCGGGCTGCACGTCGGCGGGCAGGAATTCATCCTTCACCACGATGTCCCCGGACTCACAGTGCTTTCCCACCACGCGGGCGAGCAGCGGTTCCGCCGCCGAGGCCCGGTTGGCCACCGTCGCCGAGTACGACGCGTCGTAGAGCGCGGTGCGGATGTTGTCGCTCATCCCGCCGTCCACGCTGACATAAGCACGACCATCGGCTGCGCTGCCACCAGTGCCTAACGGCACGGACTTGACCGTGCCGACCTCGTAGAGGGTGAACACGGCCGGCCCGACGATGGCCCGCCCCGGCTCGATGGACAGGTGCGGCACGGCCAGCTTCTCGACCGCGCACTCCCCGTCGACGATCTTGCGCAGCCGCTTGGCCAGCTCGTGCGGCGCGGCCGGGTCGTCCTGCGTGGTGTACGCGATGCCGAAGCCGCCGCCCAGGTCCAGCTCGGGCAACTCCACCCCGCGGGCGTCGCGGATCTGCGCCTGCAGGCCGAGCACCCGCCGGGCGGAGACCTCGAAGCCGCTGGCGTCGAAGATCTGCGAGCCGATGTGCGAGTGCAGCCCGCGCAGCTCCAGCACGCCCTCGTCGAGGATCTTGAAGGCCGCCGCCGCGGCCGCCCCGCCGGCGAGCGAGAAGCCGAACTTCTGGTCCTCGTGCGCGGTGGCGATGAACTCGTGGGTGTGCGCCTCCACCCCGACGGTGACCCGGACCAGCACCTTCGGGCGTACCCCGCGCTCGCGGGCCAGCGCGGTGAGCCGGTCGATCTCGGCGAACGAGTCGACGATGATCCGGCCCACCCCGGCGTCGACCGCCCGGGTCAGCTCGGCCACCGACTTGTTGTTGCCGTGGAAGCCGATCCGCTCCGGCGGCATCCCCGCCGACAGCGCGGTGGCCAGTTCGCCGCCGGTGCAGACGTCGAGGAACATGCCCTCCTCGGCGATCATGCGGACCACCGCGCGGCACAGGAAAGCCTTGCCGGCGTAGTAGACGTCGACGTCCGGGAACGCGGCCCGGAACTCGCGGCAGCGCGAGCGCAGGTCGTCCTCGTCCAGCACGTACACCGGGGTGCCGAACTCGGCGGCCAGGTCGCGGACGTCCAGGCCGGCGACCTCCAGCGCGCCGCTCGCGGCGCGCACCACGTGCCGCGGCCACAGCTGCGGCACCAGGGAGTTGACGTCGACCGGGGTACGCAGCCAGGCCGGCCCCCGGTTGCCGATGTCGCCGTGCAGGGCACCGGCCTCGTGCGCGCGCATCGGTCGTTACATCCTTTCCGGGGCGGAGACGCCGAGCAGGTGCAGCCCGTTGGCGATGACCACCCGGGTCGCGTCGTTGAGCCAGAGCCGGGCCCGGTGCAGGTCGGTGACCTCCTCGTCGCCGCGCGGCAGGATCCGGCAGTTGTCGTAGAACCGGTGGTACGCCCCGGCCAGCCGCTCGAGGTAGCGGGCGACCAGGTGCGGCCCACGCAGCTCGGCCGCCGAGGAGACCACGGCGGGGAACTCGGCGAGCGCCTTGAGCAGCTCGTTCTCCTTCTCGTGGGAGAGCAGCTCGGCGTGGAAGCCGGCGGCGTCGCCCCGGGTCAGCCCGACCTCGGCGGCGTTGCGCCCGACGCTGGCGGTGCGGGCGGCGACGTACTGCACGTAGTAGACCGGGTTGTCGCGGGTGGCCCGGGTCCACAGCTCCACGTCGATGTCGATCGGCGAGTCGCTGGAGTAGCGGGCCAGCGCGTAGCGGGAGGCGTCCACGCCGATCGCGTCGACCAGGTCCTCGAGGGTGACCACGGTGCCGGCCCGCTTGCTCATCCGCACCGGGGCGCCGTCGCGGACCAGGTTGACCAGCTGGCCGATGAGGATCTCGAGGTTGCGCTCCGGGTCGTCGCCGAAGCAGGCGGCCATCGCCTTCATCCGGCCGATGTAGCCGTGGTGGTCGGCGCCCAGCATGATCACCACGCGCTCGAAGCCGCGCTCGCGCTTGTCGAGGTAGTAGGCGCAGTCGGCGGCGAAGTAGGTCCACTCGCCGTTGGACTTGCGCAGCACCCGGTCCTTGTCGTCGCCGAAGTCGGTGGTGCGCAGCCAGGTCGCGCCCTCGGACTCGAAGAGGTGCCCCTGCTCACGCAGCCGCGCGAGGGCCTTGTCCAGCTCGCCCCGGTCGTGCAGGTCCTTCTCGTTGAAGTAGGTGTCGAACTCGACGCCGAAGTCGCGCAGCGACGACTTGATCTCGGCGAACATCAGCTCGACGCCCTCGACCCGGAACACCTCCTGGGCGGCGGCGTCGGCCAGCTCCCGAACCTCCGGCCGGCGCTCGACCACCTCGGTCGCGATCTCCGCGATGTACGCGCCGCCGTAGCCGTCCTCGGGGGCCGGCTCACCCCGGGCCGCGGCGAGCAGCGAGCGGGCGAACCGGTCGATCTGCGAGCCGGCGTCGTTGAAGTAGTACTCCGTGCCGACCTCGGCGCCGGTGGCGCGCAGCAGCCGGCTGAGCGCGTCGCCGACGGCCGCCCAGCGGACCCCGCCGATGTGCACCGGCCCGGTCGGGTTCGCCGAGACGAACTCCAGGTTGATCTTCTGGCCGGCGAGGGTGTCGCTGCGGCCGTACGCCGGGCCGGCCTCGACGATGACCTTGGCGAGCTGGCCGGCGGCGGCCGCGTCGAGCCGGATGTTCAGGAAGCCCGGGCCGGCGATCTCCACCGACTTGATCCCCGGCGCCCGCCCGAGCTGCTCGGCCAGGGCGGCGGCCAGCTCCCGCGGGGGTACGCCCACCTTCTTGCTGAGCTGCAGCGCCAGCGTCGAGGCGTAGTCGCCGTGCTCGGGGTTACGGGGTCGCTCGACGGTGGTCTGCGCGGGCAGCGCGGAGCGATCCAGGCCCCGGTCTTCGAAGACGGCGTGGGCAGCGGAGAGGACGACCTCGGCGAGTTCTGCGGGAGTCACTGATCCATGTTATCGGGGGTAGACTCGGGCACCGCGGCGGCGACCAGCATGTGACCCGGTCCGCGGCTCCCCTGACCGACCGACCTGACGAGGCACGATGAGCATCAGCACCCCGGGCGGCCCGGAGCGCCGCCCGACCGTGGTCAGCACCGGTAAGAAGCCGGCCGCCGGCCGGCCGGCCGCTGCCGACAAGCCTGCCGACGGCAAGGCCGGGGCCGGCAAGGGAACCCCCCGGCCGAGCGCCGGCGGCAAGGGCCGCAAGCCGGTCGCCCCGGTGAAGGTGAGCCAGGGTCGGTCGTGGGGTCCGATCGCGCTCTTCGTCGCGGTCGGTGTGCTGGCCGTCGGCATCATCGGCGTCGGCGCGTGGGCGGTCTACCGGGGCTCCCAGCCGTGGCAGAAGCGGGCCGACGCGATCAAGGGCGTGGTCGACTACCGCAAGAAGGACAAGGAGCTGGTCACGGGCGGCCGGCACCAGCCGGGCCCGATCAAGTACGACATCCTCCCGCCGGTGGCCGGCCCGCACAACGACTCCTGGCAGAACTGCATGGGCGACGTCTACGACGCCCCGATCGCCAACGAGCACGCGGTGCACAGCCTGGAGCACGGCACGGTGTGGATCACCTACCGCCCGGACCTGCCGGCCGACCAGGTGGCGAAGCTCAAGGCCAGGGTGCAGGGCCAGGAGAAGATGATGCTCAGCCCGTTCGAGGGGCTGGACAAGCCGATCTCGCTGCAGGCCTGGGGCTTCCAGCTCAAGGTCGACAACGCCGACGACAGCCGGATCGACGAGTTCATCAAGACGCTGCGGGTGAACGCCTCCGTCGAGGGGCCGACGGCGCTCTGCGACCAGGGCATCACCGCCACCGGCACCACGCCGCGCGACCGGGGCGGCAGCCAGATGCCCGAGCAGCCGACCCAGTGAGGACGCCGCGATGACCGCTGCCGTGACGACGGACACCGAGCTCGACGAGGTCCCGGCAGCCGACGACGGTGGCCGGGGGGCGATGCGCCGCTTCGGCACCCTCGCCGTGGCCGCCGCCGTCGTGGTCGGTCTCCTGCTCGGGTACGCGGGCGGCCTGCTCACCCCGACCTTCACCCGCCCCGGGAACAACTCCGTGGAGGCCGGCTTCGCCCGGGACATGACCACCCACCACGCCCAGGCGGTGGCGATGGGGCTGCTGGCCTTCCAGCAGGGCCAGGACCCGGAGGTACGCCAGATCGGCGCCGACATCGCCACCGGCCAGCAGGGCGAGATCGGCACCATGCAGACCTGGCTGCGGCTGTGGAAGTTGGACCCGACCGGTGACCAGCCGCCGATGGCCTGGATGTCGGACGGCGCGCAGTCGATCAAGAACGGCCTGATGCCGGGCATGGCCACGCCGGAGGAGATGAAGAAGCTGCGGGCCGCCACGGGCCGCGAGTTCGACGTGCTCTTCCTCCAGCTGATGATCCGGCACCACCTCGGCGGGGTCCACATGATCCGGGGAGTGCTCGACGAGGGGCATGACAAGGACGTGCTGGCGGTCGCCCAGATCATGAAGAACACCCAGCAGAACGACCTGGCCAACCTCCAGGCCGCGCTCAAGCGCCTGGGCGGCTGAGCCGGCAGAGCGCACCTGCTCCGGATGGGCCCGCGTCGGGTACGACGCGGGCCCATCCGCATGTCGGACCAACCCATGTCCGTTATGCAGCTTAAGAGCGCTTGGTGGGCATTCGACCCATTGCGTTACTTGGAGACTTTTCTCCCCACATATCGTGACCAGTTGCGATTCGGGCTCGTTGCGCAGGACGTGGGGGTTGCACTCAGAGACGCAGGGCGGTCGGTGACCAGTTGGTGCCGACGCCACACCATCGGCGGTGACGGGGCGGTGGCAGCCGCCCGTCGCGGACAGCGGCCGGGCGAGCCGGGAGCGCTCAGCCGCGAACAGGAACTCGAACTGATCGACGTGCTGCGGGGCGTCCACCCCGACGAGTTCGGCCTGGACGAGGAGCTCTGGACGCGACAGAGCCTGACCACCCTCATCCAGCGCCGGTTCGGCCTGACGATGGACGCCGGCGCGGTCGGGGCGTACCTGCGGGCCTGGGGGTTGGGCCCGCGGGAGCCCCGGGAGCGGGCCTGCGGGCTCTGCGTGGGCGCGGTCGAACGCTGGGTACGCACCGAGTACCCCTCGATCACGCGGGCCGCGCAGGAGCACGCCGCGGAGGTCTACTGGATCGGCCGGGTCCGCCTGCGCGGCACCATGCCGGCGGCCGACGCGATCTCGGCGGTCTCGTCCCGGGGTCGGGTGCGCTTCATGATCACCACGCCCTCGGTGGACCCGCCCCTGCCCCGCGACTTCGTCCTCCGGCTCAGCGGCGCCGAGGAACGTACCGTGCACCTGATCGTCGACGGCTCGTGGCCCCGCAACGAGTGGCCGCGCCGCCTCCCCCGGCGTATGGTGCTGCATCCGCTCCCCAGCTGCGGCCGTCCGCTGACCGCCGCCTGAGCGGCGCGAGGATCGGCACGGGGTGCCGATTGGGTGATCCGGAGGCGGGTTTGCTACTCTTCTCGGGTCGCTGAGCCCCCGTAGCTCAGGGGATAGAGCACCGCCCTCCGGAGGCGGGGGCGCAGGTTCGAATCCTGCCGGGGGCACACCACCGATAAGCAACACGTAAGGCCGCTGACCAGGGAGAACCCGGTCAGCGGCCTTAATCGTGCAGCCGGCCTCGCCGCAGCGCTCGCAGCGTGTCCATCGTCGGCGGCGCCGTGAGCGTCGGCTCCGACGTCGGCGTGCTCGGGTCGGTGGGGGATGGCGGCGCGGCCGTGCTGGAGACCGTCACCGCGGGTGGCTCGGCTCGGGGCCGGCCTCGCGGCGGGCCTTCGCGCGGCGTTTGCCCTCGTGCATCGCCTGCACCCGGGCCACCGGGATGGTCCGCCCCTCGGCGACCAGGTCGGCCGGGAGCCGCTGCGGGTCGGGCAGCGCCGCCCCCCACGGGTCCCGGTCGGCGACCAGCGCGGGCACCGTCCGCACCGTGAAGTCGGCGGGCGTCACCGACTCCAGGTCGTCCCAGCCCACCGGGTACGACACCGGCGTGCCGGGCCGCACCCGGGGGCTGTACGCGGCCACCACCGTCGCCCCGTACGCCCGGGTCGAGTCGACGAACACCCGGCCGCCCCGGTCCTCCACGATGAAGGCGGTGGTGGCCAGCGCCGGGTCGAGCCGTTCGGCGTGGGCGGCCAGGGCCCGGGTCGCGGCGGCCGCCTCCTCGGCGGTGGTCCCGGCCGCCACCGGCACGATCACGTGCACGCCCTTGGCGCCGCTGGTCTTCACCGCCCCGGCCAGCCCGGCGTCGGCGAGCGCCTGCCGGACCAGCAGCGCGGCCCGGACGGCCAGGCCGAACGAGTCGCCCGGTGGCGGGTCGAGGTCGAGCACCAGGTGGGTGGGGTGCTCCGGCCGGCCCGCCCGACCCAGCGTCGGATGGAACTCCACCGCCCGCTGATTGGCGAACCAGAGCAGCGTCCGCCGGTCGTCGCAGAGGGCGTACGAGATCCGCCGGCGCGACGCCTCCGCCCAGACCGAGGTGCGGCGCACCCAGTCCGGGGTGTACTTCGGCAGGTTCTTCTGCATGAACGGGTCCTGCCCGGGCCGCACCCGGACCACGGACAGCGGACGGTCCCGCAACTCCGGGAGGATCCGCTCGTGGACGGCGTCCAGGTAGTCGACCAGGTCGCGCTTGGTGGCCCCGGCCCCGTCGAACAGCGGCTGGTCCAGGTTGGTCAGGGACACTCCGGCCCGGGTCTCGTCAGCGGCACCCATCAGCCCACCTTCCCGTGCCGGGGCGGCGCCGGCAACCCCGACACGACCGCCACGGGGTCACACCCAGAACGTGTCGTGTCGCAGGAAGAACTCCGTCCGTTCCTCCTCGGCCTTGCCGGCCAGGTCCAGCAGGCCCTCGAAGTAGCCCTCCCTGGGCGCGCCGGGGGCGAAGTGCAGCAGCATCGAGGCCGGTTCGCCGGACTCGTTGCGGAACGCGTGGACGCCGCCCTCCGGGACGTGCACGAAGTCGCCGGGCCTGGTGTCGATCCATCGCCGGCCGTCGTAGATGCGCACCGTCCCGGAGAGGATGAAGAACGACTCCGAGATGGACCGGTGGAAGTGCGGTGCCGGCCCGCTCGGCTGCGGCCCCATCTCCCAGCGGTAGAGCCCGAACTGCCCGTTTGTCGACGCACCGGTGGCCAGGTAGTGCGCCGAGCCGCCGGTGGGATAGACCAGCTCCGGGGGATGGTCGGCCGGCCGGTAGGTGGCGGTCTGCTCGCCCTGGTCGCCGGAGTAGCGCGGCGGTGGGTAGGTCACCATGCCTCCTGCCCGTTCGGAAACACGTCGTCGCCCGCTCGGATCGCGGCGAGCATCTCGACGGTACGGGCTCGGGCCGCCACGTACAGCCCCGAGCCGAAGCTGATCCGGGCCACACCGAGGGCGGTCACATCGGCCACGCCGGGCGCGCCTGGGCGTGCGAACACGTTGACCGGGGCGTCCACCTCGGCCACCAGGGCCCGGATCGCCGCCGGGTCGGCCAGCACGATCGGATACACGCAGTCCGCCCCGGCCGCCCGGTAGCGGCGGGCCCGGCGGACCGCCTCGGCGAGCCGCCCCTCCGGCGGCCCGTACGCCCGCAGGTGGACGTCCACCCGGGCGTTGAGCACCAGGTCCACCCCGGCCTCGCGGGCCGCCGCCCGGATCGCAGCCAGCAGGTCGGCCTGTTCCTCCACGTCGCACAGCTCGCGGGTACGCGGGTCGGAGTCCTCGATGTTGCACCCCACCGCGCCGGTGGCCAGCAGCCGGTCGACCAGCTCGGCCGGGCGCAACCCGTACCCCCGTTCCAGGTCGGCGGTGACCGGGACCGGCACGGCGGCGGCGATCCGGGCGACCGCGGCGAACATCTCGGCCGCCGGGGTGACCTCGCCGTCGGCGTGGCCGAGCGCCGCGGCGACCGCGCTGCTGCTGGTCGCGACGGCCGGGAAGCCGGCGGCGACCACGGCGCGAGCCGACCCGGGATCCCAGGCGTTGGGCAGGATCAGCGGATCTCCGGGGCGGTGCAGCGCGCGCAGCGCGGTGGCCTGCTGGCTCAGTTCGCTCATCCGGCGATTCTCGCCGCGCGGGGTGTCCGGCCCTAAGCTCCAATTCCGTGCCGATGGACTGGGCCGATTTCGGCGTCGACCTGCACCTGGAGCTGGACGCGAGGGGCGGCCGGCGGGCCGGGCTGGAGCGGGCGCTGCGGGACGCCGTCCGCGACGGCCGGCTGCCGCCGTCGACCCGGTTGCCCGCCACCCGCGCCCTCGCCGCCGAGCTGGGCCTGTCCCGGGGCACGGTCAGCGCCGCCTACGACCAGCTGGTCGCCGAGGGCTGGCTGGTGGCCCGGGTCGGCGCCGGCACCGAGGTCAGCCCGCTGCGCCGGGTCGCGCCGCCGCCGGCCGCACCGCCGCCCGGGCCGCCACCCTTCCGGTACGACCTGCGCCCCGGCAGCCCCGACGTCGGACTCTTCCCGGTCACCGCCTGGCTGCGGGCCACCCGGCGGGCGCTCGCCGTCGCCCCCGCCGAGGCGTACGGCTACGGCGACCCGCGCGGCCGCCCCGAGCTGCGCAGCGCGCTCGCCGGCTACCTGGGGCGGGCCCGGGGTGTGCTCGCCGACCCGGAACGGATCGTCGTCACCACCGGGTACGTCCAGGCGCTGGTGCTGCTCACCACCGTGCTGCGGGACGCGGGTACGCCGAGCCTGGCGATGGAGGATCCGGGGCTCGCCTTCCATCGCGAGGTGGTCCGCCGGCACGGTGGGCGCGTACTGCCGCTGCCGGTGGACGACCGGGGCGCCCGCACCGATCTGCTCGGCACCGGGAGCCTCGCCGGGGTGGGTGCCGCGGTGGTCACCCCGGCGCACCAGTTCCCGACCGGGGTCACGCTGCACCCGGCCCGCCGGCACGCGCTGACCGACTGGGCCCGGAGCACCGGCGGCCTGGTCGTCGAGGACGACTACGACGGTGAGTTCCGGTACGACCGGCAGCCCGTCGGGGCGGTCCAGGGCACCGCCCCGGAGCAGGTCGCGTACGTGGGCACGGCGGCGAAGACCCTCGGCCCGGCGTTGCGGCTGGCCTGGCTGGTGCTGCCGGCCCGGCTGGTGGATCCGGTGGTGGACGCCAAACGCCATCTCGATCTGCACACCGAGACGATCGGCCAGCTCGCCCTCGCTGACCTGATCACCACCCACGGCTACGACCGGCAGGTCCGGACCGTCCGGCGGCGCTACCGGCAGCGGCGGGACCTGCTGCTGGACCGGCTGGGCCGGCGGTGCGGCCTGGGCGGGATCTCGGCGGGCCTGCACGCCACCGTCCACCTGCCGCCGGACGGCCCGTCCGAGGCGGAGGTGCTGGCGGCGGCCGCCGCGCGCGGGCTCGCCCTCGGCGGGCTGGGCGGGCACCGGCACCACCCGCAGGGCCAGCCGCCCGGCCTGGTGGTCGGGTATGCCCACCCGCCGTCCCACGCGTACCCGGCGGCGGTGGATCTCCTGGCCCGGGTCCTCGCCGACCTGGGCGCCTGACCCGCCCCGCCGGACGAGTGGACGCTGTGGCGAAGGCCACGCCACCAGTCTGACCGATCGGTCAGGTGCTGACCGATCGGTCAGGCATGCTGGAGGACATGGCACGGTCGCTTCCCGAGACCCACGACGAGATTCTCGCCGCCGCGGCGCGACGCTTCGCCGTCACCGGCTACAAGGGCACCTCGCTCCAGGACATCGCTCGCGAGGTCGGCTGTGCCAAGGCCACCGTGCTCTACCACTTCGCCAACAAGGAAGCCCTGCTCAGCAAGCTGATGGCACCCGCCATCGCAGTCCTGGAGGCGCTCGACGCGCGGATCGCCGGGCACACCGGCGCCGCCGCGCAGGAGGTCGCCGCCACGGGCTTCGTCGACCTGGCGGTGCGCTTCCGCCGGGAGATCGCACTGCTCCGCGGCGAGTTCCCCGATCTGCTCCAGCAGCCGGCCTTCGCGCACATCCAGCAGATCTCCGAGCGACTGGTCGCGGCGTTCGCCGGCCACTCCGATCGTCCGTCCGCGCGGATCGCCGCGCTGGTCGTGCTGGCCGGCATCGCCGAGACCTGCGCCGAGTTCATCGACATACCCGACGAGGAACTGCGGCCCGCGCTGCTCGCCGTCGTTCGGCGGGCCGTCGAACCCATCACCTGATCCCGTTCGCGAACCTGAGGACTAAGGAAGCTCCATGGCGACCCTGCTCTACCGGCTCGGCCGGGCATCGTTTCGCCGGCGGCGCCTCGTCGCCGTCGTCTGGCTCGTCGTACTCGTCGGCCTCGGCGCCGCCGCGCTCACCCTGAAGGGCCCGACGGCGAGCAACTTCAGCATGCCCGGCACCGAGTCGCAGCGCGCGATCGACCTGCTCGCCGAGCGTTTCCCGGCGGCCAGCGGGGCCACCGGCACCATCGCCGTCAAGGCGCCCCAGCCCGGCCAGCTCGGCACCCCCGAGGGCCAGGCCGTGGTCAAGCAGGTCACCCAGGAGGCGGCCACGCTGCCCGGCGTGGTCGGCGCGGTCGACCCGTACCAGGTGCAGGCGCTCAGCCCGGACGGCCGGTACGCGCTGATCCAGGTGCAGTTCGCCGGCCGGGCGGACGAGGTGACCGACGCGCAGCGCGCCGCGTACGAGCAGGTGGGCACGCGGGCCGAGGCGCAGGGGTGGCAGGTCGCCCCCGGCGGCGAGGTGCTCAACGCCGAGCCGGAGGTCGGCTCGACCGAGGCGCTCGGCGTGCTGGTCGCGGCGCTCGTCCTGATCGTCACCTTCGGTTCGCTGGTCGCGGCCGGGATGACCATGCTGAACGCGCTGATCGGGGTCGGCGTCGGCATGGCCGGCCTGTACGCGCTCAGCGGCGCGGTCGAGTTGACCGGCACCGCGCCGATCCTGGCCCTGATGCTCGGCCTGGCGGTCGGCATCGACTACTCGCTCTTCATCACCTCGCGGCACCGGCAGAACCTGCGCGACGGGCTCTCGCCCGAGGAGGCCGTGGGCCGGGCGGTCGGCACCGCCGGCTCCGCCGTGGTCTTCGCCGGCGCCACCGTGGTCATCGCGCTCGCCGGCCTGGCGGTGGTGAACATCCCGTTCCTCACCGTGATGGGTCTGGCCGCCGCCGGCACGGTGACCGTCGCCGTCCTGGTGGCGATCACCCTGGCCCCCGCGCTGCTCGGCTTCGCCAGCCGGAAGGTGCTCCCCCGCCGGCTGCGCCGTCCCGAGGCGAGCCGGGTCGCGGAGGACCGCTCGGACTTCGGGTTCCGCTGGGCCCGCTGGGTGGCGAAGCTGCGGATCCCGGTCATCCTGGTCGGCCTGGTCGGCCTCGGCCTGCTCGCGCTCCCCGCCCAGGACATGCGCCTGGCCCTGCCGGACGCCGCCACCGCGGCCGAGGGCACCCCGGCCCGGGTCAACAACGACCTGGTGCAGGAGGGCTTCGACGCCGGCTTCACCGGGCGGCTCGCGGTGGTCGTGACCGCCGACTCGCCGCAGGCCACCCAGGCCGCCGTACCGCAGGTCACCGCGCTGGTCCAAAAGACGGACGGGGTGCTCGCCGTGGCCCCGCCGCAGTTCGACCCGTCCGGTCGGACCGCGCTGCTCGGGGTCATCCCCAAGACCGGCCCGACCGACGCGGCCACCGAGACGCTGGTGCACGACATCCGCGACCACGTCGGCGGCATCCGGAACGCCGACGTGCTGCTGACCGGCGCGACCGCGATCGGTATCGACGTGTCGGAGAAGCTCTCCGACGCGCTCCCGGTCTACCTGCTGCTGGTGGTCGGCCTGTCGGTGCTGCTGCTGATGCTGGTGTTCCGCTCGGTGCTGGTGCCGGTGAAGGCGGCGCTGGGCTTCCTGCTCACCGTCGCGGCCACCTTCGGCATCACGGTCGCGGTGTTCCAGCAGGGCCACCTGGCCGGCCTGATCGGGCTGGACACGCCGGGCCCGCTGGTCAGCTTCCTGCCGATCCTGCTCATCGGCATCCTGTTCGGCCTGGCCATGGACTACGAGGTCTTCCTGGTCTCCCGGATGCGGGAGGACTTCGTGCACGGCGACACCGCCCGGAAGGCCACCATCAACGGAATGGGGCACGGGGCGCGGGTGGTCACCGCCGCCGCGCTGATCATGATCTCGGTGTTCGGCGGCTTCGTCTTCCTCCACGACCCGGTGATCAAGTCGATGGGCTTCGCCCTCGCGGTCGGCGTCGCCATCGACGCCTTCGTGGTCCGGATGACCATCGTCCCGGCGGTGATGTCGCTGCTCGACAAGGCCGCCTGGTGGATCCCCCGCTGGCTGGACCGGATCCTGCCGAACGTGGACGTCGAGGGTGAGGGCCTGCGCGCCCACCTCACCGCCCGCGAACCCGCCGGCGTGTGAGAGGAGGGGCTCACACGCCGGCCGGGTAGGTCTCCATCTCGCCGGGGGCGGTACGCGCCGGCAACGGGTGCAGGGCGGTGGACTCGTCGCACCAGATGAAGCCGTCGTAGCGCTCGCCCAGCCGCGTCGGCACGTAGTTGCCCCAGGACTCGAAGCTCGGGTCGTAGACCACCCCGATGGCCCGGTGGTCCGCCTGCCCGGTGACCCACTCCGGCTGGTCCGGGCCACCGAAGACCAGCACCGCCCGCTCCGGCATCAGCTCGTGCAGCCGGCGCTCCACCGAGCCCTCCCGGGCCGGCGGCACCACCATGGTCTCCGCCGGGGAGCCCCAGCGCGGCGCGGCGATCACCGTGCCCCGGTAGCTGCCGAAGCCGATCAGCGCCACCGCGTCCGGGCCGTGCCGCTGCCGGGCCAGCTGGCCGATGTTGACCATCCCGTCCGCCGCCATGTCGGTGGCTCGGGCGTCGCCGACGTGGGTGTTGTGCGCCCAGACGATGCCCCGGGACTCCGGGCCGTACCGGTCGAGCAGCCGGTCCAGCGTGTCGGCCATGTGGGTGTCCCGGACGTTCCACGACTCCGGCCCGCCGCCGACCATCGCCCGGTAGTAGCGCTCCGCGCCGGCCACCACCTCCGCGTTCTGCCGGGCCGAGAAGCAGCCCGGGCCGTCCGCGGCAGCCTGTTCCCGGGTACGCGTCAGGAGCCGGACCACCTCCTCCTCGCACCGGGCCGAGACGAACCGGCTGGCACTGCCGTACTCCTCGATCCGTCTGCCGTACGGCTCGAAGCAGCGGTACGCCTCCTGCGCCGCCTCCAGCGAGGCCGGATCCTCCTCGCCCAGGTAGTCGAAGATGGCCTGCATCGACTCCCACAGGCTGTACACGTCCAGCCCGTGGAAGCCGGCCCGCTCCCCCTCGGGGCGTTCCAGGTTCCAGGCCCGCAGCCACCGGCCGAAGCGGGCCACCTCGGCGTTGGCCCACATCCAGGTGGGCCAGCGTTCGAAGGCCTCCAGCGCGAGCTGCGGATCGGCCGGCCCGCCCGGGGCGCCCACCACCGAGCGGTGCACCCGGTCGCAGTCCGGCCAGTCCCCCTCCACCGCGACGAAGTCGAAGCCCTGCTCGGCGATGAGCCGCCGGGTCAGTTGCTCGCGCAGCCGGTAGTAGTCGTAGCTGCCGTGCGTCGCCTCCCCGATCATCACGATCCGGGCGTCCCGGACGCGTTCCAGCAGCGGATCGAAGTCGCTCGGCGCGCCGAGTCGCTGAACCAGCATGCCCGCGGCTACCCCCGGACCCCCGCCGGCAAACCGCCCGCCGGGGCGCAAGGAAGGGCCCCTTGTTAACGCCAGGCGATAACAAGGGGCCCCTGCTTACCGGCGGGCGGAGCGGGTAGCCGGCCGGTATGAGGGTCACCGGGGTGCAGTTGGAGGAGTTCCTGGCCGGGCTCGACTACCCGGTCTCCCGGGAGGATCTGGTCCGCCGGTGGCAGGAGAACGGCGGCAGCACCGAGCTGCTGCAGATGCTCAAGGCGCTGCCGGCGGAGCAGTTCGACTCCCCCGCCGAGCTGGATGCGGCGCTGGACACCCTGGCCTGATCCGCGCCGCCCTCGGGTGGACCGCGTGGAGCAACCGGAACAGCACCAGCCACTGCTCGGGCCAGACCAGCCCGACCGGAGTGTGCGGATCGAGCCGGGCGGCCCGCAACGCGCCGTCGACCCGGCCGCGCGGATGGGCGGTGCGCAGCGACGCCGCGAGCGAGCCGCCGCCCCCGCCGAAGCCGAGCTCCACCATCCTCCGGTACGCGGGCAGCGCCGCCGGGGGCAGCAGCGGCTCCGGGCGGCGTTCGATGCGCAGGATGCCCCCGTCCACGGCGGGCACCGGGCGGAACGCGGCACGCGGCACCCGGCCGGCCAGCCGCCAGTGGTGTTCGGGCCAGGTGAGCACGGTGAGCCGGCTCCACCGCCCGTGGTCACCGGTGCGCTTGCGCGCGTACGCGAGCTGGGTGAGCAGGGTCGCCGACCGCAGGCCGGGCGCGGCGAGGCACCACCGGATCACGGCGGCGGTCAACGACCAGGGGATGTTGCCGACCACGGCGAACGGCTCGTCGGGCGGGGCGGTGGCGAGGAAGTCGACCGGCCGGACCTGGACCCGCGGCAGGTCCGCGCAGACCGCGGCCAGCCCCGGCAGGACGGCCGGATCGACCTCGTACGCGATCAACCGGCCACAGCGGGCGGCGAGCGGCCGGGTCAGCCGGCCGTCCCCGGCGCCCACCTCCAGCAGCAGGTCGTCCGGGCCGGGGCGGGCCGCCCGGACCATCCGCGCGACGGCGGCCGGGTCGGCGAGGAAGTTCTGGGACAGTACGCGACGGGACCGGTCGCGTGCGGTGGTACGGAATCGGCGGGGCGCCACGAGATCGTCCTGTCTGTCGCCCGAACGGCGACGGTACGGACAGGCAGCGCGGAGCGGGCCTGTCCGGGCGGAATCGGGACTCGGACGACCCTGGAAGTCGGCGGAACGCCAAGGCGGCCGGCCCGGTCACGGGCCGGCGGTGCGGACGGTCAGGTCAGGCGCGGTGGGCGTCCCGGCCGGCCAGGGCCGGACGCCGGACTCGCGGACGGGGGACCAGGAGGAGGCCCCGCGCGGCCGGCGTGACGGCCACGTCGATCAGGGCGTGCGCGAACATGCCGGCCAGGCTAGCGCCCCACCCCGCCACCCGGCGACGGATTTCGGGGCGAGCGGCCCCGGGGATCAGAGGTCGATCGTGCGGCCCTCGGCCCGGGCCCGCTCGGCGGCGTCGAGCACCGCCACCACCTCCCGGCCGAACCGTACGTCGCAGCGGTGGTCCCGGGTGCCCGCCTCGACCTCCTCCAGCAGCTGGTCGATCGCGGTGCCGAACGCCTGGAGCGCGCTGCCGTCGCCGGGCGGGACGGTCTCGGTGCCGTTCTCGCCGAAGAAGACGAAATCCCGGGTGACCGCCTCGGCCGGCGCGTCCAG
>NZ_JBEYER010000066.1:0-42939 GCF_040634005.1 Micromonospora sp. NPDC007271 | reverse complement strand
CTTCGCCCTGCTCCGCCGGTGACCGCGCCCGGGCCCGCCCGCGGCGCGGATCCCGACGCAAACTCCTTGATCAACGCGGACCGGCGGGCGGACCGGCGGGGGTCGGGGTCAGGGGTGGAGGCGCTTGAGGGTGGCGATGTCGGCGGCGTGGCCGACGTGCTTCTCCGTCGGGGTCTCCACCAGGATCGGGACGCCCGCAGTGGCCGGGTGGCACATCAGCTCGGCGAACGCCGGCTCGCCGATGGTGCCCTTGCCGATGTTCTCGTGCCGGTCCCGCGTGGAGCCGCACAGGTCCTTCGAGTCGTTCGCGTGCACCAGCTTCAACCGATCGGCGCCCACGGTGGCGACCAGAACGTCGAGCGTGCCGGTCATCCCGCCCTCGGCGGCCAGGTCGTGCCCGGCGGCCCAGGCATGGCAGGTGTCGAAGCAGACCCCCATCATCGGGTGACGGTCCACCGCGTCCAGGTACGGGCCCAGATGCTCCACCCGGGAGGCCAGCGACCGGCCACCGCCGGCGCTCGGTTCGACCAGCAGCATCGGCCCGCCAGCCGCCGCCGCCTCGTCCAGCAGCGGCAGCAGGGCCTCGCGGACCTGTCGCATGGCCGTCTCGGCGTGCCCCGCGTCCACCGCGCTGCCGGCGTGGAACACCACCGCCTCGGCGCCGATCGCCCGGCCCCGCCGCAGCGCGTGCGCCAGGGTCTGCGCCGACCGCTCCACCGTGGCCGGGGTGGGGGAGCCGAGGTTCACCAGCAGCGAGGCGTGGATGAAGACCGGCAGGCCCCGCTCGCCGCAGCCGTCCCGGAACAGCGCGTCCTGCTTCGGGTCGCCCGCCGGTAGCGCCCAGCCCCGGGAGTTGGAGACGTAGACCTGCACCACCTCGGAGCCGGCCGCGTCGACGTACGGCAGCGCCGCCTTTGCCAGACCGCCCGAGGTGGGGGTGTGCGAACCGACCCGCCGCCGCCCGCTCGCGGTGTCGCCCTCTGTTCGCGACTGCGGGGCTCGCTCCTCGCGGCTCACAGGCAGGTCACCGTGACCGGGGTGCCCGGGGGCACCGGAGTGTTCTCGCCCGGGTTCTGGAAGTGGACCACCCCGTTCGGGTTGAGCTGCATCGTGGTCGGGAAGCCCTGGCTCTCCAGCGCCTGCTTGGCCTCCTGGCAGGGCATGCCGATCACCCGGGGAACGGGCACCTGCGGCGGCCCCTTGCTGACCTCCAGCTTGACCTGGGCGCCCTTCTCCACGCCGGTGCCGTCGGCCGGGCTCTGACCGAGGACCTCGTCCTTCGGCTTGTCCGAGTCCTTGTACGACTCCACCGGGGTCAGCCCGAGCTGGGTGAGGATGCCCCGCGCCTCGCCGAGGTTCTTGCCCACCACGTTCGGCACGGTGACCGGGGCGCGGCCCTTGCTCAGCACCACCGTCACCTTCGTGCCGGGCTTGACCACCGTGCCCGGCTTCGGGTTGGTACTCAGCACCACCCCGGCCGGCAGTTCGTCGTCGTACTTGGCGGGGCCCTTCGCCACCACCAGCTTGGCGTCGGTCAGCTCGGCCTGCGCCAGCTCGAATTCCTTGCCCACCACGTCGGGCACGGGCAGCTGCTCCGGGCCGAGCGACAGGGTCAGGGTGATCGTGCCGCCCTTGAGGACCCGGGCCGAGGAGGCCGGGTTCTGCCCCAGCACGCTGTCCTTCGGCACCTTCTCGTCGTAGCGGGGATCGGCGTACTCCAGGGTGAAGCCGCCGCGGGCGGCCTGCGCCTCCGCCTCGGCCTTGGTCAGGCTCACCAGCTGCGGGGCGACCGTGTAGCGGCCCACCCCGAACCACCAGCCGCCGACCGCCGCGACCAGGCCGAGCACCACGACCGCCGCCGCCACCGCCAGCCGGCCGCGTGGCGAACCCATGAGCCGCGCGCGCAGCCCGGCCAGCCCGCCACCCAGGTCGTCGTCCTCGGGGACGGCCGGGCGGCGGTGCGGGCGCTGCCCGCCGCTCTCGGGCAGCCGGGCCCAGGCGGGGCGCTCGGCGGGGCGGACCGCCGCCACCACCATGGTGGGCTGGGCCACCGGTGCGGTCTCGTCGGTCACCCGCCGCAGCACCGCGGTGTGCGAGTTGGGGTTGCCCAGGTCGTCCCGGGCCACCTGCACCTCGGCCAGCAGCGCACCGGCGTCGGCGGGCCGGGCGCCCGGGTCCCGCCGGGTGGCCCGGCCGACCAGTTCGTCGAGGGCCTTCGGCAGGCTCGGGACCAGGGTCGACGGGGCGGGCACGTCCCGGTCGACGTGCTGCCACGCGACGTCCACCGGGCGGTCGCCGTCGTACGGGACCCGGCCGGTGAGCATCTCGAACAGCACGATGCCGGCGGAGTAGACGTCGGTGCGGGGGTCCGCACGCCCCTCGGTGACCAGCTCCGGAGCCACGTAGGCCACGGTGGCCATCAGCTGGTTGCCGTTCTCCTCCTCGGCGCTCGCCTCGACCGCGCGGGCCAACCCGAAGTCGGCCACCTTGACCACGCTGTCCACCAGGTTGAAGGTGCCGCCGGTGGGCGCCTCGGCGACCAGCACGTTCTCCGGCTTGACGTCGCGGTGCACCAGGCCGGCCCGGTGGGCGGCGGCGATGGCGGCGAGCATCTGCTCGGCGATCGCGAGGGCCTCGTCCGGGTTGAGTCGGCGCCGCTCGGCGAGGACGTCACGCAGCGTGCGGCCCCGGACGTACTCCATCACCAGGTAGGGGAGGCCGGCGTGGGTGCCCTGGTCGTAGACCGCCACCACGTTGGGGTGGGTCAACCGGGCGATCGTCTTCGCCTCGTCGGTGAACCGCTCCACGAAGCCGGCCGTCCGGGACCGTGCCTCGGGTGCCTGGGTCGGGTGAATGATCTTGACCGCCACGGTGCGCTCCAGGCGCTCGTCGGTGGCGGTGTACACGGTCGCCATGCCGCCGCGCGCCACGCGACCGCGAATGCGGTAGCGCCCGTCGATCAGCGAGCCCAGCAACGTGTCGGCGACCTGTGTGTCCATCGGCAGGCAGTCTATGTGTCCGGAGGGTGAAGGTTGAACAGGATGCTACAGCCGGGGTCGGACGCTCGTCCCGTCGCGCTCCCGGGCGGGCGTCGCCGCACGCCGGACGCCCGGCGGGGGTGCCGGTACCCGGCACGGACGGGCGCGTGGCAGGGTGGTCGGGTGACCGATTCCGTACCCGCCGACGCGGCCGCCACCGGCGCCGACCTGCCCGGACCGACCGACCCCGCCGGCTGGCTGACCCTGCCGGACGTGGCCGAGCGCCTCGACCTGTCGATCAGCAAGGTGCACCAGATGATCCGGGACCGCGAGCTGATCGCGGTACGCCGCGACGGCGTCCGCCGCGTGCCGGCCGACCTGGTCGCCAACCGCACCGTGCTCAAGCACCTACCCGGCGTGCTCAACCTGCTCGCCGACGCCGGGTACGACGACGAGGAGGCGCTGCGCTGGCTCTACGAGGAGGACTCCACCCTCCCCGGCACCCCGGCCGCCGCCCTCGCCGGTGACCAGGCCCGCGAGGTCAAACGCCGCGCCCAGGCCCTCGGCTTCTGACCACTCCGACCCACCCGGCTCCTCGTTGATCATGAGGTTGGCGGCGGTTCTGGACATCGACTTCGCCGCCAACCTCATGATCGCCCGGCCCGGCCCGGCCCGGCCCGGGCTGGGCCGGTCCGGTCCGGGAGGGGAGGGGGCAGGGTGGGTCAGTCGGTGCGGCGGGTGGCGGCGATGGCCAGGTCGACCAGGGCCTGGCGGGCCTCGGTGTCCAGGTCGACCGTGGCGAGGGCGGCCAGCGCGCCCTCGGTCAGCGTCGCGATCCGCCGCTCGGTACGCTCCAGCGCCCCGCTGGCCGTGATCAGCTCGCGCAGCCGGGTCACCCCGTCCGTGTCCAGCCCAGGGTCGCCGAGCCCGGCGAGCAGCAGTTCCCGGCCGGCGTCGTCGGCCCCCTCCAGGGCCGTCGCCACCAGGTACGTCCGCTTGCCCTCGCGCAGGTCGTCGCCGGCCGGCTTGCCGGTGCGGTCCGGATCCCCGAAGACGCCCAGCACGTCGTCGCGGAGCTGGAACGCCTCGCCCAGCGGCAGCCCGTACGCCGAGTAGGCCGCGTGCACCTCGGCCGGGGCGTCGGCGAGTGCGGCGCCCAGCAGCAGCGGCCGCTCGACCGTGTACTTCGCCGACTTGTAGCGGGCCACCTTGCCGGCCCGCTCCCGGGAGGTGTCCCCGGTCACCTGGGTCAGCACGTCCAGGTACTGCCCGATGGTCACCTCGGTGCGCATCTCGTCGAAGACCGGACGGGCTCGGGCCACCGTACGGGGGTCGAGGCCGGCGGAGTGCAGCAGCTCGTCCGACCAGACCAAACAGAGGTCACCGAGGAGGATCGCCGCGGCGTCGCCGAATCCGTCCGGGTCGCCGCCCCAGCCGGCCGCGCGGTGCCGGGCCGCGAAGCGCCGGTGCACCGCCGGCTCGCCGCGCCGGGTGTCGGAGCGGTCCATCAGGTCGTCGTGCATCAGGGCGCTGGCCTGCACGAACTCCAGCGCGGCGAGGGCCGCGACCACCTGGTCGGAGTCGACCCCGCCGGCGCCCCGGTAACCCCAGTACGCGAAGGCGGGGCGCAGTCGCTTCCCGCCCCTCAGCACGAACGCCTCTATCGCCTCGGCGACCGGCACCAGGCCGTCGTCGATGGCGGTCAGCCAGCCGCGTTGGCCGGCGAGAAACTCGGTGAGGGCCTTGTCGATCCGCTGACGCAGGCCGGCGCGGTCGACAGGGGATACGGGAGCAGCGTGGGTCACGCCACGACGCTAGCCGGTCCCTGCCGGCCGCGTCGTGCCGCCATGGCGGGGTTTTGGCGCGCGGGGACGGGATCCCGCCGCGACGGGCCGGGCCGCCGCCCCGCGCGGCAGGTACGGGCGGGCCCCGGCGAGCAGGCCGGCGTACCGCCGGGCCGCCGGCTCGTCGCGGTGCGTGGCCAGTCGGCGGCGTACCTCGGTGAGCTGGCCGACCGCCCGGGGCGAGCCGGACCGGACGGCGTCGAGCAGCGCCTCGCCGGCCACCGCGCAGGCCCCCGCCACCTCGCCGAGCTGCAGGTGCGCCCGGGCCAGCCAGCCGCCGTAGACCGCGGCGCGGCGGGGGCCGCCCCGCCCGCGCACCACCCCGGCCAGCAGCGGCACGGCGGGCCCGGGGCGGCCCAGCGCGACCAGGGTCCGTCCGGTCATCGCCGCCAGCTCGGCCTCGTCGAGCCAGTACAGCCAGGGCGGCTCCCGGCCCGGGCCGGGCCCCCCGGCCCGCTCGGCGGCGGCCAGCGCCTGCCGGGCGGCGCGCGCCCGCCCGGCGAGCGCGGCGGCGAGCGCCACCCGGTGCAGCAGCAGCGCCCGCAGGCCGGGAGAGGCCGCGTCGCGGCAGCCGGCGTAGCCGATCCGGGCCAGCGTCAGCGCGCCCAGCGGATCTCCGATGCCGGCCAGCAGATGGCTGGCCGACCCGAGCACGTGCCCGGCGAGCCCCCGGTCGGCGGCGGCCACCGCCGCGCGCAGCGCCAGCCGGTAGGCGTCCAGACCCCCGGCGTCGCCGGCGAGCCAGCCGGCGAGCTGCGCCGACTCGGCCAGCACCGGCAGCAGCCGGCGGCGGCCGGCCGGCCCGGTGACGGCGAACTCCCGGGCGGCCCGGCGTAGTCGGCGGGTGCCGTGCCCGGCCAGGTCGGCCCCGCCCAGCAGGTCGTCCCAGCGCCGCAGCTCGGCCAGGGCGGCCCCGGCGGTCTTGTCGGCGAGCAGTTCGCGTGCGGCCCCGTCCGGCCGGTCCCGGGCGGTCCCGGCGGTCTTGTCGGCGAGCAGTTCGGGTGCCGCCCAGCCCGGCGCGGCCAGGGCGCCGCCGGTGAGCGGACCGCCCATCGACGCGCCGGACGGGTCGGCCGCCCAGCGGTGCGCGAGGGCGAGCAGAGCCACCCGCGAGCGGGAACCGGCCCGATCGACCACGGCCGGCACCACGCCCAGCCGGCGGCTCTGCGCCGCGGCCTCGGCGAGCAGCTCACCCGGCACGCCGAGGACCACCGCGAGCCAGCCGGACCAGAAGTCGCCGGGGAGCCGACGGTGCCGCTCCCACCGGGAGATCTCGTGGCGGGTCAGGGTCGGCACCCCGGAGGCGGCGCAGAGCTCGGCGGCGACCCGTTGCTGGCTCCAGCCGCGGGCGGAGCGCAGCTCGGCGAGGAGCGGCCCGAGCGGGCGCGGCTCGGCTGGCGGGAACGGGGTCATCGGTCCTCCGGAGGGTGTCGGCGGGGTGTCGGCGCGGACGCCCGGCACTGCCGGACCGGCACGCGCCGATCGTGCTGACCCCCGCGCGGACCCCCGGACCGGTCACCGCCGGGCCTCACCGCGCTGCCCCCGTTTCTACCCCCGGGGTACGACGCTTCCGCGGCACGCGTGCTCGCGGGCTGGGAAGTTCCTGGGTACGACGGGACGTGCCGGTTACAGTCGGTCCGTGGCGCTCGGTCTTCCTTCGGTCCTCCCCAACCCGCAGCCGGCCATCGGGGAGCTGATCCGCGACGGCCAGCCCACCTTCTCGTTCGAGTTCTTCCCGCCCAAGACGCCCCAGGGCGAGCGCCTGCTCTGGCAGGCCATCCGCGAGCTGGAGCCGTTGCGCCCGTCGTTCGTCTCGATCACCTACGGTGCGGGCGGCTCGACCCGGGACACCACGGTCGCGGTGACCGAGCGGATCGCCACCGAGACCACCCTGCTGCCGATGGCGCACCTGACCGCGGTCAACCACTCGGTCGCCGAGCTGCGGCACGTCATCGGCCGGCTGGCCTCCGTGGGGGTCCGCAACGTGCTGGCCGTGCGCGGTGACCCGCCGGGCGATCCGGGCGGCGAGTGGGTCCGGCACCCGGAGGGCGTGCGGTACGCCGAGGAACTGGTCCGGCTGATCCGCGACGCCGGCGACTTCAGCGTCGGGGTGGCCGCGTTCCCGTACAAGCATCCGCGCTCGCCCGACGTGGCCAGCGACACGGCGTACTTCATCCGCAAGTGCCGGGCGGGCGCCGCGTTCGCCATCACCCAGATGTTCTTCGACGCCGACGACTACCTGCGGCTGCGGGACCGGGTGGCCGCCGCCGGCTGCGACACCCCCATCCTGGCCGGCGTGATGCCGGTGACCCAGATGGGCACCATCGAGCGGTCGGTGCAGCTCTCCGGCGCGCCGTTCCCGCCCGCGCTGGCGGAGCGGTTCGCCCGGGTCGCCGACGACCCGGAGGCGGTCCGCCGGCTCGGCATCGAGCAGGCCAGCGAGATGTGCGCGCGGCTGCTGGACGAGGGCGTGCCGGGGATCCACTTCATCACCCTCAACCGGTCCACCGCCACCCGGGAGGTCTGGCAGCACCTGCGGGCCGGCGCGCGGGTGTGATCACCTCGCCCGCGACACCCGGGCCGCCCTTCGACGGTTGATTCGGTGGTGGGCACACAGCTGAACTGGGACCAGTACGCGACCGCGTGGGCGCGGCTGCACGGCGGGTTCGATCCGCGGGCCGCCGCGCCGGTGGTCCGCGCCTGGCTGCGCTTCGCCTACCACCTGGGGTACGTCCTGGGCCGGCTCCGGGTCGGCCCGACCCCGGTGACCGTGTTCGGGGTGCTGCTCTGCGTCTGCGTACCGCTGCTGGTCGGACGCCCGGCCGACGGGCCGTTCCTCGGCGCGCTGTTCGTGCTGCTCGCCGGGGTGGCGGACAGCGTCGACGGGGCGGTGGCGGTGGTCACCAACCGCACCACCCGGCTCGGCTACGTCTACGACTCGATCGCCGACCGGCTCGGCGAGGTCGCCTGGCTGATCGCGTTCTGGCTGCTCGGCGCGCCGGGCGCGCTGGTCGCCGCGGCCGGCGGACTCTCCTGGCTGCACGAGTACGTCCGGGCCCGGGCGGTCGCCGCCGGAATGCGTGAGATCGGCGCGGTGACCGTGGGGGAGCGCCCCACCCGAGTCTGCGTGGCCCTGGTCGGGCTGCTGGTCGCCGGGCTCACCGGGCTGATCGACGCCGACCTGACCGCCGGCACCATCACCATGGCCGCCGCGGTCTGGGTGCTGCTGGCCGGCTTCGGCCTCGGGCAGCTCCTCTCCACCGTCCGCCGCACCCTCATCGACGCCGGCTGACCCGCCGCCGCCCGCCCGCCGCCGCCCGCCGCCGCCCTCGGCGGGCGGTGGCGGTGAGAAGGGAACCCTTCTCGACCACAGGCGTTAAGCGGGGGCCCTTCCTTTCACCAGGCCGGGCCGATGGCGGTGGTGACGATCTCCGCGGAGAGGGTGACCATGGGGAGGCCGCCCCCGGGGTGGCTGGAGCCGCCGACCAGCCAGAGCCCGTGTGCCGGGCCCCGGTTGGCCGGGCGGAGCAGCCCGCCCGCCGTGCCGTAGATCGCCCCGCCGGGCGTGCCGGTCGCCGCGTCCAGGTCGGCCGGGGTACGGATCTCGCGGAACACCAGCCGGTTCCGGACGTCCACGCCCCGCTCGGCGAGCACGTCCAGGATCCGGTCGGCGTACGCCTCGGCCAGCCCCGGCCGCCGCCAGTCGACCGCGCCCGCGGCGGTGCCGTGGCGGGCGGCGTTGACCAGCACGAACCACGCCTCGTGCCCGTCCGGGCGGACCGCCGGGTCGTCGGCCACGGTGACGAAGACCGTCGGGTCGGGCGCCGGCCGGGCTCGCACCCCGCGCCCCGGGGTGCCGAAGACCGCGTCGAACTCGGCGTCGTGGTCGTCGGGGAAGAAGACGGTGTGGTGCGCCAGCCCGGAGTCGCCGCGTACGCCGAGCAGCAGCACGAAGCCGGCCAGGCTGCGGTCGGTGAGTCCGGCCAGTCGGCGCGGGCTGGGCAGCAGGTCACGGTAGAGGGTGAGCGCGTCCACGTTGGCCACCACCACGTCGGCGGGGACCGGGGCGGCCATCCCGGCGAGGCGTACCCCGTGCACCCGGCCGCCGGCGGCGTCGATCCGGGTGACCGTCGTGCCGGTCTGCACCACCACGCCGAGGTCGAGGCAGCGGGACAGCAGCGCGTCGGCGAGGGTGGCCAGCCCGCCGCGCAGGTACCAGCCGCCGTACGTCAGCTCGGCGTACGGGACGGCGACCAGCGCGGCCGGGGCGCGGCGCGGGTCGGCGCCGGTGTAGGTGGCGTACCGGTCGAGCAGCATCCGCAGCCGCGGGTCGGACAGGTGGCGGCGACCCAGGCCGCGCAGGGTGCGGCCGGGGGCGATGGCGGCGAGGTCGCCGAGCCGCCAGGCCAGCGCGGCCAGGTCCCGGGGCGAGTCGACGGTGCGGCGCAGGACGTCCCGGTGCGAGGCCGCCCAGACCTGGCCGGCCCGCCGCCAGAGCCGCTGCCAGTCGGCGGCGGACCGGTCGCCGAATGCCGCGCCGATCCGGGCGGCGAACTCTGCCGGGTCGGCGCAGGAGTCGAGGGTGGGGCCGTCGCCGGGGAAGACGTGCCGGACGATCGGGTCCAGCGGCACCAGGTCGAGGTACTCGTCGAGCTTCGCGCCGGTGGCCTCGAAGAGCTCGTGGAAGACCTGCGGCAGGGTGATCAGGCTCGGCCCGGTGTCGAAACGGTACGCGCCCTCCGGGGTGTCGTGGACGTACCGGCCGAGCTTCCCGCCGACCGTGTCGGCCCGCTCGAAGACGGTGACCTCGTGCCCGGTGACCGCCAGCCGGGCGGCGGCGGCCAGCCCGCCGACCCCGGCGCCGATGACCACGATCCGCGCCATGCCGCGCCCCCCTAGCCGACCGGGCGACCCCGCCAGGTGAGCCGGCGTCGCTTCCGCAGATGGTACGACCGGAATGTCAGCCAACCGAGGACCACGACCGACACCGGGTGTGTCAGCGCGTCGGGCCAGGCCCGCCCGCCGGTGGCCCGCGCGCTGACCACCCGCCCGGCCACCCCCAGCAGATAGGCCAGGAACGCGAGCCCGGCCGGCGCCGGCGAGTCGGCCGCCAGGGCGCCCAGGGCGATCAGCGGGGGAGCGGTGAAGAGCACGAGCAGCAGGGCCACCACCACGGCGGCGGCGCTCGGGTGCCCGAACGAGGCCCATAGCGACTTGGTGTAGCCGTCGCGCAGCTGCGGCCAGGTCCCGTACATCCGGCAGGCGGCCAGCCGGGAGCCGTCGGCCAGGGCGATCCGGTCGCCGGCGCGCTTCACCGCCCGGGCCAGTTCGACGTCCTCCAGGACCTTGTCGGCCACCGCCGCGTGCCCGCCGGCCCGCAGGTAGCCGGCCCGGTCCAGGACCAGGAACTGGCCGCCCGCCGCGGCGAGCGACGGCCGCGGCGAGCGCTCCATCGCGCGCAGCGGCAGGAAGGTCAGCCACAGCCACTGCAGCAGCGGCTGCACCAGCCGGTCGGCCGCCGTCCGCACCACGATCCGGGGGTACGGCGACAGCAGCGCGGCCTTCGCGGCGCGCAGCTCGGTCACCGCCGCCGCGACGGCGTACGGGGCGAGCACCACGTCGGCGTCGACGAAGGCCAGCACGGTCGGGGCCGGGTGGGTCCGGGTGGCGAGCTGCCAGCAGGCGTGCGGCTTGCCCAGCCAGCCGGGTGGCGGGGCGACCCCGGTGAGCAGGGTGACCCGGGGGTCGTCGCCGGCCACCGCGCGGACCACGTCGGCGGTGCCGTCGGTCGAGCCGTCGTCGAGCACCACGATGCGCAGGTCGGGCACCCCGCGCTGGGCGAGCAGCGCGCGCAGGCACGGCGTGACCCGGTCGGCCTCGTCGCGCAGCGGCAGCAGCACGGCCACCGCCTCGGCCACCTCGACCGGGCCGGCCGCGGGGCGGCGCAGCCAGCAGGTGGCGTTGACGAGGGCGTGCGCGGTCAGCGCGGCAACCGCGGCGACCAGGGCGACCAGGGCGCTCATGGCACCGGCACACCGAGCTGGCCGCTTCGCTCGCTCATGTCACCGCACCGGAGCGGGGTGGCGCGGGGTGCGGCTGCCGGTGGGCGGTGGCGCCGCGGCGGGCGCCCAGCAGCGCCACCGCCAGCGGCACGGCGGTCACCGCCATGCCGATCCCGCCCCAGAGCGCCGAGGCCGGCAGCCGGAGGAAGACCGCGTGCGCCAGCAGGCTGGCGGCGTACGTCCACAGGTAGAGCGCGAACATCGGCGCGTCCCGCCGGTCGGTGCGGTCGACGGCCGGCCCGGCGAGCGGACGCAGCGCCGCCGCCAGCAGCACCGTGAAGAGCAACCAGCCGAGGTAGTTGCTGACCGGCACGCCGGGCAGCCCGGGCAGGGCCGGGGTGGCGTCCCGCCACGTCCAGTAGCCCTCGGCCACCATCTGCGGGTCGAGGAAGAGGTCCCAGGTGACCAGCCCGACCGCGGCCAGCGCCACCCGGCCGACGCGGCTCCGACAACTCCAGCTCGGCGCGTCTAGCGCCGCGCCGCGAGCTGGAGCCGTCGTCCGACAACTCCAGCTCGGCTGGCGGCCGTAATTCGGCCTTCCCGCCGCTAGACGGCGCTCCGGACCGAATGCGGGCCGGTCCGGCGCCGCGCCGCGACCTGGAGCCGTCGCCGGTCGTGCTCCGGCCGGGGTGGCGGCGCCGGTGAGCCGGACCGCGGTGAGCCAGGCCGGCCAGGCCATCCAGGTCCACGCGAGGGGGATGACCAGCGGCACCCCGGCCAGCTTCGGGCCCAGCTCGCCGGAGTAGTCGTAGCCGCCGAACGGGAAGCCGGTGGCCACCCCGAGCGCCTCGACCGCGAACCCGCCGCCGGTGGCCACCACGACCAGCGCGAGCGCGGTACGCGTACCCCGGCTGGCCAGCGCGTGGCCCACGGAGAGCAGACAGCCGAGCACGACCGTGGCCGTGGTCAGCCCGGCCCGGGTGGTGCCCGTGGTGAGCGGATAGCAGATCTGGGCGAGGACCAGGCCGGCCAGCAGCGCCCAGGGCAGCCGGCCGCGGATCACGGCGTGGCCGTACCCGGGGCGGTGGCCGGGCCCGGTGGAGGCAGTGGCAGGTCCCGGCCGAGCACCCCGAACGGCCGCTCGTCACCGGGGAAGTGGAAGTCGCGCAGGATGTCGACGAAGCCGAACCGGCGGTACAGCCGCCAGGCCCGGGACCGCTGCTCGTCGGCCTCCGGGGTGGAGAGCAGCGTGGTGGTCCCCTCCGCCATGGTGAGCAGGGCGCGGAGCTGGCCGGCGCCCAGGCCGTGCCCCTGCGCGGGCGGGCGGACGTGCAGCTCCACCACCTCGAAGGGGTGGTTCAGCCAGCGCCGCCGGGCCTCGGTGTCCAGCGCCCGGTGCACCTGGTCGTGCCACCACTGCCCCGCGGCGCCGAGGTAGCCGTAGCCGAAGCCGGCCAGGTGCCCCTCGCTGGTGAGGCTGGCCACGGCGCGGAAGCCGGGGCGGCGGACGTGGGTGGCGATGTAGCCGCGCCGGGCCTCCAGCAGGTCGGCGCGGTAACCCATCGCCTCGCCGTAGACGGCCACTACGTCGTCCAGCCGCCGGACCAGATCGTCCGGCGTCCACCGCACCAGCCTCATGCGTGTCCTCTCGCCGATCCCGGGTCGCCCTCGGCAGCCCATCCCAGCACCGCGGGGTCGCCGACCAGGCCGCGCACCGCGAACCGCGCGAACAGCTCCTCCGCGTACCACCCCTCCGTCGAGGTGCGGGTGATCGCGGCGCGGTGCTCCGGGTGACGGTACGCGAACGCGACGAGGTCCGCCGCGTCGCGCCACACACTCACCGTGCCCTGCCAGCCCAGCGGCGCCTCGCCGACGCCGAACCGGGCGAGCAGCCCGGGCGCGGCGTGCAGGGCGGCGGCGACCGGCGGGACGGCCCGCCAGAAGGTGACCGCCCTGCGGGCCCGCAGCCGGGCCCGGGTCAACGCCAGCACGGGGCCGGTGACCGGGCCGCCGGGCGGCTCGCCGAACGGCCGCCGGCCGGACCACTCGCCCCGGCTGGTCAGTGGGCGCAGCTCCAGCCGGGCCGAGGAGCGGGCGATCCGGGCCCAGGACCGGCCGACCGGCGAGGCGTCGAAGCCGGCCGCCGCGGCGGGGGAGTCCCACGCCACCAGGGCGGCCCACCGGGTCAGGTCGGCGTCGCCGGGCCCGAAGCCGGTGCCCGTCCCGGTGCCGAGCAGCTTGCCGAACCGTACGCCGGGGGTCCGGCGCAACCGCGCGGGATGCGCCGCCATCCGGGCCAGCGCCCGGGGGACCGCCGCGCGGGGGATCCGCCACACGTGCAGCGTGACGAGTCCGGGAACGCTCACACCACCGCTCCGCTTCGCTCCGCGGCGGCGTGAGTGGTGCTGAGCTTGACGGTTCGCTCGCTCCGCTCGCTCACGCCACCGCTGTGGGGGTGCCGGCGGTGATCCGCAGCAGCTCCGCGTAGGTGCTGGGGAAGACGGCCCGGGGCACGCCGCCGGCCGCCCACACCTCGTCGTACGCCGCCAGGGCGGTGTCGACCAGGGTGCGCAGCGGCTGGGGGTGGCCGACCGGGGCGACCCCGCCGATCACCTGCCCGGTGTGCCGCTTGACGAACTCCGGGGTGGCCCGGCGCAGCCGGGTGACCCCGATGGACGCGGCCAGGCCGGCGGTGTCCACCCGGTGCGCGCCGGAGGTGAGCACGAGCAGCGGCGCGTCGTCCGCGTCGAAGATGAGCGAGTTGGCGATGGCGCCGACGCCGACGCCGAGCGCCTCGGCCGCCGCCGCGGCGGTGTGCACCGCCTCGGGCAGCAGGCGGACCTGGCTCGCCGCGCCGGAGCCGTCCCGCGCGCCCGCGTCGTCGAGCGCGCGCTGCACCGCCCGCACGTTCGGGTGTACCGCCTGCACGTCTGGCTGTGACTGCATGTCGCTCATTCTGCTTCCTGCCCCGTTCCTCGTCACACCCACCCGGGCGGGACGCAGGGCGGATGCTTCGCCCCTCGTGCAGTAGACATTGTCTACGGGTCTCTGGTAGACAGCCGTTGTGGATCAGTCGAACGGCGGGCTCCGGGCTCGCCTGGTCGCGACGGGCGTCGAGCTGGTGGCCCGGCGGGGGGTGGCAGGGCTCTCCCTGCGGGAGATCGCCCGCCAGGCCGGGGTGTCGCACGGGGCCCCTCGTCGGCATTTCCCGACGCATCAGGCGCTGTTGGTCGCCATCGCTCGGGAGGGCTACCGGGAACTCGGCCGGCAGATGGACGAGTTGCTCGCCGACGGTGACCAGGACCCGTACGACCTGCTGCTCGCGCTGAGCCGGCGGTACCTGGAGTTCGCCCACGGAAACCGGGGCATGTTCGAGTTGATGTTCCGGCACGACCTGTTGCGGGGTAGCCAGATGGGCCTGCGGGAGGCCAGCGTGCCGCTGTTCGAGGTCCTCGTCGACCTGGTCGCCCGCGCCCGCCCCGCCCGGCCCGGCGGGCCGCCGGCCGCGGTGATCGCCGGCGCCCTCTGGGCCAACCTGCACGGCCTGGCCCAGCTCCGACTGTGGGGCAGCCTGCAGTTGGTGACCCGGGTCGACGAAGCCGAACCGTTGCTGCGCGCCGCGCTGGACGCCCATCTCGGGCCCGCCGCGATGCCCGTCCGCCACTGAGAGCGAGGACTGCCGGTGCTGGTGCAGGCGATCGTACGACGAGTGATCGCTCCGCTCGTTCGGCTGCTCTACCGGCCGGTCGTGGCGGGGCGCGGGAACGTGCCGCGACACGGGCCGGTGATCCTGGCGGCCAACCACCTCTCCTTTCTCGACAGCATCGTGATCCCCCTGGTGGCGCCCCGGCCGGTGGCCTTCCTGGCCAAGGCCGAGTACTTCCGGCGGCCCGGGTTCCGGGGCTGGCTGACCCGGGCCTGCCTCACCGGGATCGACGCCGTGCCGGTGCCGCGGGGTGGCCACCGGGCCGCCCAGGAGTCGCTGGAGGTGGCGCTCGGCGTCCTCGCCGCCGGGCGGGCGTTCGGCATTCACCCGGAGGGCAGCCGTTCCCGGGATGGGCGGCTCTACCGGGGGCGTACCGGTGTGGCGTGGCTCGCGCTCGCCTCCGGTGCGCCGGTCGTCCCGGTCGCCGTGGCCGGCACCGACCGGATCCAGCCCGTCGGCGCCCGACTGCCCCGGATCGGGCGGATCACCGTACGCTTCGGCGCCCCGCTGCACTTCACGCCGCGGCCGGGCAGCGCCGGTCAGGCCCGGCGTGCGGTCACCGACGAGATCATGGCGGCGATCCACGAGCTGTCCGGCCAGGAGCTGGCCGAGGGCTACAACGAGCTCTCCGCCACCACCGTCGGGTGACCCGCCCGGGCTCATCCGCGTGCGCGGTCCGCGGTGCCGACACACTGGCCACGGATGTCGGCCTGCCCGACTATCCGGTGCAGGTGTGAGTCGGCCAGTTCGGGGTGGCCCGGACCCGCCCGGTGGCGTCCACCAGCAGGGCCGCGTACCCGTCCAGGGTGGCCAGCCAGTCGAGCGCGTCCGCGCCGCGGGCGACGGCCGCGGTCGCGTACACGTCGGCCCAGAGCAGTTCGGGGCCGACCACGGTGACCGACCGGACGGCCTCGGTGGGCCGGCCGTCGCGCGGGTCCACGATGTGCGCGCCGCGCCGTGCGGTGCCCGACGTGGCGACCGCGCCGTGCGCTCGCTCGACGACGTCGAGCATCCGCTCCGGGTGGTCGGGGTCCTCGACCCCGACCCGCCAGGCCGGCCGGCCCGGCGCGGCGCGCAGCAGCACGTCCCCGCCGGCGTTGAGGCAGAGGTCGTGGCCGGGCACGTCGGCGAGGTGCCGGGCGGCCCGCTCCACGGCCCACCCCTTGACCAGGCCGGACGGGTCGAAGCCGACGCCGCCGCGGGGCAGCGGCAGCCGCCGGGCGTCGAACCACCCGCCGGTACGGGTGCGGGCCAGCTCGCAGAGCGCCAGCACCTCGCGCACCACCGGCCCGGCGGTGGCCGGGTCGGGCAGCGCGCCGCCGAGCCGGCCCAGCACGCTGTCCGGCCGGTACGTGCTGAACACCGCGTCCGCCTCGCGCAACTCGGCGAAGACCCGCTCCACCCGCTGCGCCACCGCGTCGGTGTGCACCTCGGGGCCGCGCAGGTGCACGCTGACCGGCAGCCCCATCACCTGCATCACCCAGGCCCGCCGGTCCGGCTCCACGGCCAGGTTCATCGTCGCCACCCCGCTCATTTCAGATGCGCCGCGTCGATGGCGGCCTGAAGGGACTCGCGGTAGCCGTCGCTGGTGACGGTCGCGCCGGAGACGGTGTCGATCCGGGCGCTCTGCGCCGCGAGGGCCTCCTGCCGCAGGATCGGTACCGCGTAGTCGTTGATCTCCTGGTCGCGGCGGTTGCCGTCGGGCACCCGTACCGCGATCACGTCGGTGATCTTCCCGCCGGAGACGGTGATCTTCACCTGCACCGGCCCCCACCGGGTCTGCGCCACCGACCCGGTGGCCGTGCCGCTGCCACTCGCCGAGCCCCCCGAGGAACCGCTCGACGAGCCGCCCGACGAGCCGCCCGACGAGCCGGAGCCGGTGCCGGAGCCGTCGTCGGTGGCGGTCCAGGAACTGCCCGCCGAGCCGTCCGAGCCGGAGGTGATCGCGCTGGTGTCCCCGCCCGGGCCCATGGTGCTGGTCTTGTAGCTGAACAGCAGCACCAGCGCGGCCACCGTGGAGAGCAGCCAGAGGGTGATCCGTCGCACGGATCCTCCTTTCGTGCCTGTCACCAGGCGAAGCATTCGTGGTGGGTGCGCGCGTCGGGGACGCCGGCCGCGCGGGTCGCGGCGCGGGCGGCGTCGACCCAGCCGTCCGGTCCGCAGAGGAAGACGTCGTGTGCGGCGATGCCGGGGGAGAGCCGGCGCAGGGCCTCCGCGTCGGACATCCCCTCGGCGTACGCGGGCAGCCAGCTCGGGCGTGCCGCCCGGGGGCCGACCAGATGGTGCACCACCAGCCCACGTTCGGCGGCGAGCTGGTCCAGCTCCGCCCGGAAGGCCAGGTCCGCGGGGGTACGCGCGCGGTAGAGCAGCACCGCCTCGCCGGGGGCGTACGGCAGCTCCCAGAGCAGCGCCAGCAGCGGGGTGATGCCGACCCCGCAGGCGAGCATGGTGATCCCGCCGCCGCGCCAGTGCTCCCCGGTCAGCCGCCCGTACGGCCCCTCGACCAGCACCTTCGTGCCGGGGCGGAGCGCCACCACCCGGGCGCTGCCGTCGCCGAGGTCCTTGACGGTGATCCGCATCAGGTCCCCGTTCGGCGGCGCCGACAGCGAGTACGGGTGCGCCCGGGACCAGCCGGGGCCGTCCAGGAACCGCCAGAGGAGGAACTGCCCGGCCCGGACGGGCAGCCGGTGCAGGTCGCGCCCGCGCAGCCAGACCGAGGTGATCCCGGGCGCCTCGGGGACCACCGCGGCCACCTCGATCCGGTGCCGCAGCGAGCGCCAGGCGGGCAGCCCGAGCCGGTAGACCAGCACGCTGGCCAGCGCCAGCAGGTAGACGGTCCACCAGTAGGCGCGGGCGGCGGCCGAGCCGACGAAGTCTGCGCCGGCCCAGAGCTGGTGCGGCAGCGCCAGCGCGACACCGAGGTACGCGTACAGGTGCAGCAGGTGCCAGGACTCGTAGCGCAGCCGGCGCCGGGCCGCCCGGACCGAGGTCGCCACCACCAGCACCAGCAGGGCCAGCGCCGCGGTGGCCAGCAGCATCCCGGGGTACGTGACGACCAGGTCCCAGGTCTCGGCCAGCACGCCCCGCCGGGCGGTGCCGGCGTACCCGAGGGCGGTCAGCGCCACGTGGGCGAGCAGCAGGTGGAAGGAGGTGAAGCCGGCGAGTCGGTGCCAGCGGGCGATCCGGTCCTGGCCGAAGCGCCGCTCGATCAGCGGCACCCGGGCCATCAGCACCACCTGGATGAGCATCAGGTCGGCGCTGACCAGGCCGGCGAGCCGGCCGAGCGAGGTGAGGCCGGTGGCGAGGCCGCCGAGCAGTTCCTGCACCCCGCGGTCGGCGGTCCAGAGGGCGGCGACGACCAGCAGGCTGAGCGCGGCGGCGGTGCCGGCGGCGTCGCCCCACCAGGCGGGAGCCGACGGCAGGAGGCGGCGTACGGGCCGCCGGTCGGCGACGGCGGCGGTCACCAGGCGGTCGTTTCGGTACGGCTGGCGTTCATGGTGCCAACCCTGGGCCGGGCAGCTCGGCGTTCCCTTTGCCGATGCTGTGCACCACCTGAGAATCCTTCGGGCGTCGGCGGGTCGCCGCCGACTCGCCGGGCCGGGCGGCGATCGGCACGCGGCGGGGCCACACGTTGCATTTTCGTCGGAGGAGAGGTGTACTGTCAGGGCAGTTAGAACGAGTGTTCGATTCAGTCGTACGCCCGTTCCAACGTCCGGGAGTGGTGTTTCGCGGCGCCGGCTCCCGGGGAGGTGCGGTTCCGCGGACCGCACCGGGCTCCGGACAGTCGCGAGTCCGGGCCCGTCAGGCAGGATCGTCGCCCGCCGCCCACGACCCCCGGGCGGCGGGCGACGGACCCGCCGGTACGCCGGCCGGGTGTGGTGTGGGGAAGCGTCCACACCCGGCCGGCCCCCACCCGGTGCGTCTTCCTCCGCACCACCGCTCCGGCGTCCTGCCGGCGGATCCGATCCGTCGCGCGGCCCGCCCGCCCCGGCCCATGCGGAGGAGAGACCATGCCGACCAGTCCGGCCCAGGCCCCGACGGTGCCCGCGCACGTGCTGCCGCACCGCACCCCCGCCCAGCTGCTCGCGGTGGCCCGTCACGGGCTGGCCGAGGCGGGCCGGACCCGCCCCGACGGTCTCCGGTACGCCGCCGCCCACCTCGCGGCGCTGCGCGCTGCCGCCGCCCTGCTCGCCGCCCGCGCCCGGCCCGCACCCACCCGCCGGAGCCGGGTCACCAGTGTCTGGGTCCTGCTCGTCACCGTCGCCCCCGAGCTGCACGAATGGGCCGACTACTTCGCCGCCGGGGCGAGCAGACGGGCCGCCGCCGAGGCCGGCATCCCCCGGGTGGTCACCGCCCGGGAGGCCGACGACCTGCTCCGCGCCGCCGAGCAGTTCGTGGCCGTGGTGGAGACCGCCCTCGGTCTGGCGCACCAACCGGCGTTCGACGGTCTGTTCCGGCCGCTCCGGCTCGGCGGGTCTGACGCCACGCCGCGACCCGGAGCAGCCGCCGCCTGACCGGGCGACGCCGTCCGGCCACCGACGGGGGTGGCCGGACGCGCCGTGCCGACTCCGGCGGTGCCCGCCGCAGTGAGATCCAGCAGCACCACCACGGGGTCGGGACCCGTGGGCGACACACGACAGGGGGAAGGTCCGATGGCGGGCCGCATGGTGGTCGGTTCCGCCGCACTGGCCGAGCTGGTACGTCCGGCGAGCGCGCCCGATCCGGCGGGCGGTCACCGGGTGCTGCCCGTCCGGCCCGAGCTGACCGGGCTGCTGCCCAACCGTGGGCTGCGGCGCGGCAGCACCATCGCGGTCGGCGTCGGGCAGCCCCGGCGCAGCGGCGGAACCTCGCTGATCCTCGCCCTGCTCGCCGAGGCGTCCCGGGCCGGCTCGTGGTGCGCCGTGGTCGGCGTGCCCACCTTCGGAGCCGGCGCGGCGGCCGAGGCCGGGATCGCCCTGGACCGGCTCGCCCTGGTGCCCGATCCCGGGCCCGAGTGGCCCACCGTCGTCGCCGCGCTCATCGACGGGGTGGACGTGGTGGTCGCCGCCGTGCCGGCCACGGTCTCCGCCTCCGTCGCCAACCGGCTGGCCGCCCGGGCCCGGCAGCGCGGCAGCGTGCTCGTCCCGTACGGCCGGTGGGACGGCGCGGACGTCACGCTCCAGGTGGTTCGCGGGGTCTGGGAGGGGCTCGGACCGGGCCGGGGGCGGCTGCGCCGCCGGGAGGTGACGGTCTCGGCGCGCGGGCGGGGCGCGGCCGCCCGCCCCAAGGAGATCAAGGTCTGGCTGCCCGGCGACGAGCTGACCCAGGTCATCCCCCGGGCGGCTGCGGCCCGCGTCGCCGCCCGCACCACTTCGCCCCGGCTCCGCGTGGTGGCGCCGCCCGCCCCGGCTGCCCGGTCCCGCACCGCGGTCGGTCCGGCATGACCGGGGCGCGGACCCTGCTGCTCTGGTGCCCGGACTGGCCGGTCCTCGCCGCTGAGATCGTCGACGGGGTGCCCGCCACCGGCCCGGTGGCGGTGCTGCACGCCAACCGGGTGGTCGCCTGTTCCGAGCGGGCCCGCGCCGAGGGCGTACGCCGGGGGCTGCGCAAGCGGGAGGCGCAGGGGCGCTGCCCCCAGCTCACGGTCGTCGACCACGATCCCGGCCGGGACGCCCGGGCGTTCGAGCCGGTGGTGGCCGCCGTCGAGGAGGTGGCCGTCGGGGTGGAGGTGGTCCGCCCCGGGTCCTGCGCGCTGGCCGCCCGCGGGCCGAGCCGGTACCTCGGCGGGGAGGAGGCGGCGGCCGAGCGGATCGTCGAGCACGTCGCCCAGAGCTGTGCGGTGGAGAGCCAGGTCGGCATCGCCGACGGGGTCTTCGCCGCCGGGCTGGCCGCCCGGGAGGGGCGGATCGTGCCGCCCGGCGGGACCCCGGAGTTCCTGGCCGCCCGGCCCGTCGAGGCGCTCGGCCGGCCCGCCCTGGCCGACCTGCTGCGCCGGCTCGGGGTGCGTACCCTCGGCGACTTCGCCGCGCTGCCCGCCGGCGACGTGCTGGCCCGGTTCGGCTTCGACGGGATGCTGGCCCACCGGCTCGCCGCCGGCCGGGACCACCGGCCGCTCGCGGTCCGGCAACCCCCGGCCGACCTGACCGTCACCGCCGGGTACGACGAGCCGATCGACCGGGTCGACGCCGCGGCGTTCGCCGCCCGGACGCTGGCCGAGCAGCTGCACGAGCGGCTGGCCGGGTACGGGCTGGCCTGCACCCGGCTCGGCATCGAGGCGGTCACCGCGCACGGCCAGGAGCTGCACCGGGTCTGGCGGCACGACGGCCTGCTCACCGCCGCGGCCATCGCCGATCGGGTCCGCTGGCAGTTGGACGGCTGGCTCTCCGGCAGCACCGGCCGGGGCGGCGCCCGCCCGGCCCGCCCCACCGCCGGGATCATCCGGCTGCGGCTGGTGCCGGACGGGGTGCTCGCCCAGGCCGGCCTGCAACCGGGGCTGTGGGGGGAGACCGGTGCGGAGCGGGAACGGGCGCACCGCGCGTTGAGCCGGGTGCAGGGCATCCTCGGCCCCGAGGCGGTGGTCACCGCCGTGCTCGGCGGCGGGCGTTCCCCGGCCGACCAGGTTCGCCTGGTTCCGTGGGGCGACGAACGGCTGCCCGCCCGCCCCGGTGAGCCGACGGTGCGGCAGGAGCGTTCGACGTCCGGGTCGCCGGCCCGGCCGCCGGACCGAGCCTTACCGCCGTGGCCGGGGCGGCTGCCGCCGCCCGCGCCGGCCGTGGTGCTGCCGACCCCGCTCCTCGCCACCGTGCACGACGCCGCCGGCGAGCCGGTGGTGGTCAGCGCCCGGCTGGCGGTGAGCGCCGCGCCCGCGCGACTGGTCGTCGGCACCGGCCGGTCGACCGAGATCGCCGGCTGGGCCGGCCCGTGGCCGGTGGACGAGCGCTGGTGGGCGCCGGCCGAGGCCCGGCGCCGGGCCCGGTTCCAGATCTGCCTGGCCGACGGTGCCGCGCTGCTGCTCGCGGTCGAGGGCGGCCAGTGGCTGGTGGAGGCGATCTATGACTGAGCGGAGCAAGCGGTTCGCCGAGCCGGAGGCAGATGCTCCGGTGAGTGATATGCCTGTGCGGCATATTTATGACTCCCCGTCATATCGTTCATCAGCACAACCGTCGCCACCACCGGTGGTCGGGCCTCGGCGGGCCACGGGAGTGCCCGGGTGAGCTTCCACAATCCGAAGATGCCCTGGTCGGAGCTGGAGCAGGTGCTCTCCGGCCGGTCGGGCGACGGCCGGCCTGGGTGCGGCCGGTCCGGCAAGGGACGCTCCCGGGGGAGCGGGGGCGAGCGGCACCTGCACGTTGTGGACCCGCTCGCGGTCGACGCCGACGGCGGCGACTCCCCGGCGTGGAGCCGCAAGCGGCAGCAGTACGAGCCGCCCGAGCTGTCCCGCCCGGACGACGCGGTGCCCTACGCGGAGCTGCACGCGCACTCCAACTTCAGCTTCCTCGACGGGGCCAGCCACCCGGAGGAGCTGGCCGAGGAGGCCGCCCGGCTGGGGCTCACCGCGCTCGCCGTCACCGACCACGACGGCTTCTACGGCGTGGTGCGCTTCGCCGAGGCGGCCCGCGCGCTGCACCTGCCGACGATCTTCGGCGCGGAGCTCTCCCTCGGGCTGCCCGGCCCGCAGAACGGGGAGCCCGACCCGCACGGGTCGCACCTGCTGGTGCTCGCCCACGGCCACGAGGGGTACGCCCGGCTGGCCGCCACCATCTCCCGCGCCCAACTGCGCGGCGGCGAGAAGGGCCGCCCGGTCTACGGCGAGTTGGAGGAGGTCGCCGAGGAGCTGCGCGACCACGTGCTGGTGCTCACCGGCTGCCGCAAGGGGCACGTACCCGCCGCCCTGCTCACCGAGGGCGTCGACGCCGCCGCCCGGGAGCTGGACCGGCTCACCCAGCTCTTCGGCCCGGAGACGGTGGCGGTGGAGCTGACCGACCACGGCCACCCGATCGACGCCGACCGCAACGACGCGCTGGCCGAGCTGGCCGCCGCGGCGGGGCTGCCCACGGTCGCCACGAACAACGTGCACTACGCCACCCCGGGGCGCCGCCGGTTGGCCACCGCCCTGGCCGCGGTCCGGGCCCGGCGCAGCCTCGACGAGCTCGACGGCTGGCTGCCCGCCGCCGGCACCGCCCACCTGCGCAGCGGCGCGGAGATGGCGGCGCGCTTCGCCGCGTACCCGGGGGCGGTGGGGCGGGCCGCCGAGTTCGGCGCGGAGCTCGCCTTCGACCTGCAACTGGTCGCGCCGCAGCTGCCGGCGTACCCGGTGCCGCCCGGGCACACCGAGATGAGCTGGCTGCGCCGGCTGACCATGGACGGCGCCCGGGAACGCTACGGCCCGCCCGAGGCGCACCCGGAGGCGTACGCGCAGCTGGAGCACGAGCTGCGGATGATCGAGGAGCTCGGCTTCCCCGGCTACTTCCTGGTGGTCTACGACATCGTCGCGTTCTGCCGCGAGCAGGACATCTACTGCCAGGGCCGGGGCTCGGCGGCCAACTCGGCGGTCTGCTACGCACTGCGGATCACCAACGTGGACGCGGTGCGGCACCGGCTGCTCTTCGAGCGCTTCCTCGCCCCCGAGCGCGACGGGCCGCCCGACATCGACGTGGACATCGAGTCCGACCGCCGAGAGGAGGTGATCCAGCACGTCTACGCCCGGTACGGCCGGGAGCACACCGCCCAGGTCGCCAACGTCATCTCGTACCGGCCCCGGTCGGCGGTGCGGGACGTGGCCAAGGCGTTCGGCTTCTCGCCCGGCCAGCAGGACGCCTGGAGCAAGCAGATCGACCGCTGGGGCTCGGTCGCCACGGTGGACGTGGCGGACATCCCCGAGCAGGTCATCGCGTACGCCAACGAGCTGCAGCGGTTCCCCCGGCACCTGGGCATCCACTCCGGCGGCATGGTGATCTGCGACCGGCCGGTGATCGAGGTCTGCCCGGTGGAGTGGGGGCGGATGCCCGGCCGCAGCGTCCTGCAGTGGGACAAGGACGACTGCGCCGCGGTCGGGCTGGTCAAGTTCGACCTGCTCGGCCTCGGCATGCTCTCCGCGCTGCACTACGGCTACGACCTGATCGGCTCCCGGCTCGACCTGGGCGACATGACCCTGGACGATCCCGAGGTCTACGACATGCTCTGCCGGGCCGACTCGGTCGGGGTGTTCCAGGTGGAGAGCCGGGCCCAGATGGCCACCCTGCCCCGGCTCAAGCCCCGCGTCTTCTACGACCTGGTGGTGGAGGTGGCGCTGATCCGTCCCGGCCCGATCCAGGGCGGCTCGGTGCACCCGTACATCCGGCGCAAGAACGGGCAGGAACCGGTGACGTTCCCGCACCCGCTGATGCGCAACGCGCTGGAGAAGACCCTCGGCGTGCCGCTGTTCCAGGAGCAGCTCATGCAGCTCGCCATCGACCTGGCCGGCTTCGACGCGGCCGGGGCCGACCAGCTGCGCCGGGCGATGGGGGCGAAGCGCTCGGTGGAGCGGATGGCGCAGATCGCCGACCGGCTGTATGCCGGGATGGCCGAGCGGGGCATCACCGGCGAGCTGGCCGACGACGTCTACCGCAAGCTCACCGCCTTCGCCAGCTACGGCTTCCCGGAGAGCCACGCGATGAGCTTCGCCTACCTGGTGTACGCCAGCTCCTGGCTCAAGCGCTACCACCCGGGCCCGTTCCTGGCCGCCCTGCTCAACGCCCAGCCGATGGGCTTCTACTCGCCGCAGACCCTGGTCGACGACGCCCGCCGGCACGGCGTCGAGGTACGCCGGCCGGACATCAACGCCAGCGGCGCCAAGGCGGTGCTGGAGTCCACGCCGGAGACCCGGTGGGGGAGCCGGCCGGGGGAGCCGCCGCACGCCTGGGGGCTGGGCGGCCCGGCGGTCCGGCTCGGGCTGGGCAGCGTACGCACCCTCGGCGACGGCGTGGCCGAGCGGATCGAGGCGGAGCGGGCGGCGCACGGGCCGTACCGGGACATGCCGGACCTGGCCCGCCGGGTCGGCCTGACCGCCGCGCAGCTGGAGGCGCTGGCCACCGCGGACGCCTTCGCCTGCTTCGGGCTGACCCGGCGGCAGGCCCTCTGGGCCGCCGGCGCGGCCGCCCAGGACCGGCCGGGCCGGCTGCCCGGCACGGTGACCGGCGCGGCCGCGCCCACCCTGCCCGGCATGGAGGCGGTGGACCGTCTCGTGGCCGACGTCTGGGCCACCGGCCTGTCCCCGGAGAGCCATCCGGCGCGGTTCATCCGCGACCGGCTGGACGCCCTGGGCGCGGTGCCGATCGCCCGGCTGGGCCGGGTGGAGCCGGGCCGGCGGATCCGGGTCGGCGGGATCGTCACCCACCGGCAGCGACCGGCGACCGCGGGCGGGGTGACCTTCCTCAATCTGGAGGACGAGACCGGTATGCTCAACGTCACTTGCTCACCCGGGCTCTGGCAGCGATACCGTCGAGTCGCCCGCACCAGCACGGCGCTGGTGGTGCGGGGCCGGTTGCAGCGGCACGAGGGCGTCATCAGCCTCACCGCCGACCGGCTGGACGCGATCGAGCCTCCCGTCACCCCGACGTCCCGGGATTTCCGCTGAGCGGAGTGATCCACATTACGGTTTTCCGGCCCCGGAGGCGGGAGACTCCCGGCACGGGTGGGCAGAGTGGCCCACTCGGGTATGGGGGATGAAACGATGACCTTTCACAGCACGTATCCCGGCGGCGTGGCGAACGCCCGGCGGACCCGGCTCGGTGCCGGTTGGGCGCCCACTCACGAGGTGGAGCCCCGCGAGTACGAGGTGACCGACGGCCCGGTGGCCAACGCCCAGCGGTCCCGCGCGGAGGAGGACCCCGCCGGAGGCGGCGACTCCTGACCCCGGTGCGGCGGGTGACTAGGCTCGGCGGGGTGGAGCAGACCCGAACTCTGACCCCCCGCACCGCCGTGATCTGGTCGGTGCTCCGGGCCGAGCTGGACCGCCGGTCCGGCGAGCAGCTCACCGTGCTCGACGTCGGCGGCGGGACCGGCGGCTTCGCCGTCCCGCTCGCCGACGCCGGCCACCGGGTCACCGTGGTCGACGCCAGCCCCGACGCGCTCGCCGCGCTGACCCGCCGGGCCGCCGAGTCCGGGGTCGCCGACCGGGTACGCGCGATCCAGGGCGACGGCGACGCGCTCGCCGGGCTGGTCGAGCCGGCCACGGTCGACCTGGTGCTCTGCCACTCCGTGCTGGAGGTGGTCGATGATCCCGCCCCGGTGGTCGCCGCGCTGGTCGCCGCCCTGCGTCCCGGTGGCGCCGCCAGCGTCCTGGTCGCCGGCCGGGCCGCCGCCGTGCTCACCCGGGCGATGAACGGGCACCTCGACGTCGCCGCCGCGCTGGTCGCCGACCCGGACGGCAGCGCCGGCCCCCGGGACACCCTGCGCCGGCGGTACGACGCCGACACCGCCGCCGCGCTGCTCGCCGCCGCCGGGCTCGTCGTCGAGGAGATCCACGGCGTACGCGTCCTCGCCGACCTGCTCCCAGCCGCGGTGGCGGACGGTCAGCCGGCCGCCCTGGTCGAGCTGGAACGGGCCCTGGCCGCCCGGTCGCCGTACCGGGACCTCGCCGCCCAGCTGCACCTGTTCGCCCGCCGCCCGGCATGACCGGCCCGGCGGTGGATCCGCTCGAGGCGGTCGCGCCCCGCTACGGCGGCGGCAGCCTCGCCGACATCCTGCCCAGCGCCCTCGCGGCGCTCGGCGTGCCCGGCGCGGCCGACCTGCTCGGCCTGGGGCCCCGGCTGGCCGGGGTACGCCGGGTCGCCGTGCTGCTGGTCGACGGGCTCGGCTGGTACCAGCTCCCCACCGCCGCTCCGTACGCCCCGACCCTGGCCGGTCTGGCCGCCACCGTCGGCACCCCGCTCACCTCCGGATTCCCCTCCACCACGCCGACCAGCCTGGTCACCCTCGGCACCGGTACGCCCTCCGGCGGGCACGGCGTGCTCGGCTTCAAGGTCCGGGTCCCCGACACCGACCGGGTGCTCAGCCACATCGAGTGGGCCGGCGACCCGGATCCGCTGCGCTGGCAGCCCGTGCCGACCTGGTACGAGCGGGCCCGGGCCGCCGGGGTCGCGGTGACCGTGGTCAGTCGTCCGGAGTACGGCGGCAGCGGCCTCACCCTGGCCGCGAACCGGGGCGGCGACTACCGGGGCGCGTCCGACGTCGACGCCCTCGCCGGGCAGATGCTCACCGCCCTCGCGGCCGGCGCCGGCCCGACCCTGGTCTCCGGCTACCACCCGGACCTGGACCGGCACGGGCACCTGAGCGGGGTCGACTCGGTGCCCTGGCGGCTGGCCGCCGCCGAGGTGGACCGGCTGCTCGCCCGGCTGGTCGACGGGCTGCCGGCGGACGCGGCGCTGCTGGTCACCGCCGACCACGGCCAGCTCAACGTGCCGGCGGAGCACCGGATCGACCTGGACACCGATCCCCGGCTGCGCGCCGGGGTGCGGGTGGTCGCCGGTGAGCCCCGGGTCCGGTACCTGCACGTCGAGCCGGGGGCCACCGCCGACGTGGTGGCCGCCTGGTCGGCGGTGCTCGACGGCGTCGCCCGGGTGACGACCCGGGAGGAGGCGGTGGCCACCGGCTGGTTCGGGCCGGTGCCCGAGGAGCACCTGCGCCGGATCGGCGACGTGGTGGTGGTCTGCCGGGGCACGTACGCGGTGGTCGCCACCCGGTCCGAGAAGCCGATCGAGTCCCGGCTGGTGGCCTACCACGGTGCGGACACCGCCGCCGAGATGACGATCCCGCTGCTGGTCGTCCGCGGCTGACCCCAGTTCCGCCGGCCGTGTCGGACCGGGCGGATAGTGTGCCGGCATGGGCCGCAGCCAGTCGTTGCCCCGAGGCGGTGACCCGCGCTTCGGGCCGGACGCCGACGACACCGGCTGCCCGATCCTGCACGTCGACATGGACGCCTTCTTCGCCTCCGTCGAGGTGCGCCGCCGCCCCGAGCTGCGCGGCCGGCCGGTGGTGGTGGGCGGGATCGGGCCCCGCGGGGTGGTCAGCTCGGCCAGCTACGAGGCCCGCCGGTACGGCGTCCGCAGCGCCATGCCCACCGCCCGCGCCCGGGCCCTCTGTCCGCAAGCGGTCTACCTCCCGCCCGACTTCGCGCAGTACTCTGCGGCCTCCCGCGCGGTGATGCGGATCTTCCGGGACGTCACCCCGCTCGTCGAGCCGCTCTCCCTGGACGAGGCGTTCCTCGACGTGGCCGGTGCCCGGCGGCTGTTCGGTTCCCCGGCCCGGATCGCCCGGCTGATCCGCCGCCGGGTCGCCGAGGAGCAGGGGCTCACCTGCTCGGTCGGGGTGGCCCCGAGCAAGTTCGTGGCCAAGCTCGGCTCCACCCGGGCCAAGCCGGACGGTCTGCTCGTGGTGCCCGCCGCCCGGGTCCTGGAGTTCCTGCACCCGCTGCCGGTGGCGGCGCTCTGGGGCGTGGGGGAGCGCTCCGCGGAGGCGCTGCGCCGGCTCGGCCTGAACACCGTGGGTGAGCTGGCCGAGGCGCCGGACGGCCTGCTCCGCCGGGCGGTCGGCGCGGCGGCGGCGACCCACCTGCACGAGCTGGCCTGGGGGCGGGATCCGCGCCGGGTCTCCCCGGAGCAGGTGGAGAAGTCGATCGGCGCGGAGGTGACCTTCGACGTCGACGTCACCGATCCGGCGGAGATCCGCCGCGCCCTGCTGGCGCTGGCCGAGAAGGTCGGTACCCGGCTGCGCGCGGCCGGTCAGGTGGGCCGCACGGTGTCGCTCAAGGTCCGGCTGGCCGATTTCCGCACCGTCAACCGCTCCCGCACCCTCACCGTGCCGACCGACACCGCGCGGGAGATGTTCGACACGGCCTGGGCCCTGTGGTCCGCGCTCGCCCCGGGTGAGCCGGTCCGCCTGGTCGGCGTACGCATGGAGGGGCTGGCCGCCGCCGAGGAGACGCCGCGCCAGTTGGCGCTCGGCGCGCCGGAGCGCGGTTGGCGGGAGGCGGAGGCGGCGGCGGACGCGGCGGCCGCCCGATTCGGGCGGTCCGTCATAGGTCCGGCCAGTCTGCTCGGGCAGCGTGATCGGCGACGGATCGAAAAACCGACAGGGCCATAGGTCGTCCCGCTTTCCGACGCGCGAGCCCCCTCGTAGACTTGCGGGTAAGCAGCCGGTTGGCTGCCACGGTCTGTCGGCCCGACCGGGCCGACCAACGTGACCGGGGAGGAGTGCCGTGCCGCTCTCGGAGCACGAGCAGCGGCTGTTCGAGCAGATCGAGCGGTCGCTTGCCGAGGACCCCAAATTCGCCTCGGCCGTGCGCGCCAGCGACCCGCGTTTCCACGCGCGGCGTCGCGTGCTCGTCGCTGCCGGCGTGGTCATCGCTGGTCTGGCCCTGTTGATCTACGGGGCCGTGATCAAGACGCCCCCGCTGGCCGTAGCGGGCTTCGTCGTCATGCTGGCCTCGCTGGGCTACGCGGTGCAGTCGCACCGGCGGTCCCAGTCGCCCGACCTGCACGTGGTGGGGGGCACGACGAGTCGTCGTCCCCGTGGCCGGGCCGGTCGGCGGGGCTCGTTCCTGGACCGGATGGAGGACCGCTGGCGGCAGCGCCCGGAGGGGCACCGCTGACCATGTCCCGCCACTGAGGCGGGGCCCGCGCGCGACGGCGTGTCGCCGGGACCACCCGGCGAGCGCGGTCGCTTCTGCATGCCCCGACCTCCCCGCAAGATCATGCCGTGCCGGGAAGGTGGCTACCCCCGGGGAGACAGCACGTCCTGGACGTGTGCGTGGCCGGACGCGGAACCGGCGTCCCGCCCGCCGGCGGGGGAGCGCCGGCGGGCGGGAACCGGTCAGCGGGCCGGGCGGCCCGCCAGCAGGCGCCGTGGGTTCCAGCGCAGCAGCCGCTGCCGGACCCGCCCGCCGCCGGCGACCAGCCGGGCCGAGTGCTCCGCCAGCGCGGTGCGCCAGCGCAGTAGCACCGACGGCGGGAGCAGCGCCGCCATGATCCGGGTACGCCGGTCCGCGCGCGCGGCGAGCGCCCCGCGTACCGCCCGCAGGGCCGGGTGCAGTGCCTCGCCGGTCAGCGGGTCCCGGGCGTAGCGGGCCCGTTCCTCCGCCCGGCTGAGCAGCCGGACCCCGGTCACCGCCCCGGCGTCCTCGGTGAGGGCCTCCCGGGCCAGCCGCTCGGCGGTCGCCCGGGGAGTCTCCGTCCGGTCGACGCGCACCTGGAAATCCACCAGGGTGTCCAGCAGCTCGTCCCAGGCGGCGTGCGCGTCCGCCCGGGCCCGGTCGGAGTCCACCCCGACCACGATGTCGCGTACCTCGCCCCGCTGACCGGGGACGGCGGCCAGCGCGGCGGCCGCCGGCACCGGAGCCCGGGCCCGGCGCCGCCGGCGCAACACGGAGCGACGCAGCGCCGGGACGGCCAGCAGGGCCAGCAGGGCGATCAACCCGCCCGCCCACCACGGCCAGACCGGCGAGCGCCGGGTGGGGCCGCCGTCGGCGAGGGCGAGACCCTGGTCGGTCTCCTTGTCAAGCCGGTCCGGCCGGTTCGGGCCGGCCGAGGGGTCGACCTCGCCCGGCGCGGCGCTGGTCCCCGCCGACGGGGAGACCTCCGGAGCGTTGCTGTCCGGGGCCCAGGCCGACCGGACCGAGCCCGGCACGCCGGCCGCCGGAGTGGCGTCGAACGGCACCCAGCCGACCCCGCCGAAGTAGACCTCCGTCCAGGCGTGCAGGTTCTTGTTGGTCAGCACGTAACTGCCGCCGTCGGAGCTGCTGCCGTTGGTGAAGCCGAACGCCACCCGGGCCGGGATGCCGGCGGCCCGGACCAGCCAGGCCATCGCGGCGGCGTACTGCTGGCAGAAGCCCGCCTTGGTGTCGAGGAAGTTGGTGATGTCGTCCCCGCTGGTGCCGCCCGTGGTGGTGAGCGAGTAGGTGAACCCGTTCTTCACCGAGAAGTGGTCGTAGATCGCCCGGACCTTGTCGTAGTCGTTCTGCTTGCCCTTGACGAGCCGCTTGACCAGCTGCTCGACCGCCGGGACCGACGGCGTGACGGTCTGCTGGCGCAGCACCACGTCGTCGGCCGGCAGGGAGGGCGCCGCGCGCAGCGCCGACGGACTGTACGTCGAGCGGACGTAGTCGAAGGAGTAGCGCTTGCCCCGCGAGTTCTCCCGGTTGGAGAAGATGACCTGGAGCTTCGGGTCGTAGAACCAGTTGCCGCTCAGATCCTCCGTCTTCACCGGCTCGGCGTAGACCGGCAGCAGCGCCATGTTGAGGTTCTTCGACACCTCGACGGTGGCGTGGTAGCGCTGCCGCTGGACGCCCCGGTCGGCGCGCTCCGACGGGTCGGGCAGGCCCCGGTTCGCCGACCGCCCGCTGGGGGCGCGGTCCCGGAAGCCACCCGCGAGCAGGTCGTCGGCCACCCCGAAGCGCAGGTAGAACGGGGTCGGCTCGTTGGTGGTGACCTTGACCAGCTCGTACACCTCCGTCCGGTTCAGCTGGCCACTGAGCGCGGCGAACAGGTCGATCCGGCCGGAGTGCCCGCCCTGGCCCGGCCGCCCGGTGCCGTCGCCCGTGCCGTTGCCGCCCGGGGTCAACAGCCCGCCGGTCATCCCGGGCACGGCCAGTGGCAGCGCCACCGCGACGGCCACCCCGACCACGGCCAGCCGGCGGCCCGCGGCGGCCAGCGGCGACGCCTCCCAGACGTCGACGTCGCGGCCCTCGCCGGTGAACCGGCGGCCGAACCGGCGTACCCGGTCGACGTTGTCGGTGACCAGCAGCCACAGGTAGCCGCAGGCGCCCACCACGAACGGGGTGGCCGGGACGCTGTCCACGTAGACCGCCACCGGCACCGAGTAGATGGCCAGCATCGGCAGCCCGGCCAGCGCCGGCCGGCGCAGCCCGACGGCGAGCACGTCCACCACCACCGCCACGACGCCGACGCCGAGCACGGCGACGAAGAGCAGCGAGTCGACGTCGTCCACCTTCACGCCGTACGCGCGCATGTCCGCCATCGACGCGCCGAGCAGTTCGCCGAAGTGGCCGAAGGTGCCCGGGGTGGGCAGGAACGCCAGCAGCTCGGTGCCGCCCGGGAAGATCCAGGTCAGCGCGAGGGCGAGGCCGGCCAGCATGGCCAGGACCTGACCCCACAGCGGTGCCCGGGCCAACCGGCTCAGCGCGGCGGCGCCGGCCACCGCGGCGACCGCGATGGCCACCTCGACCAGCCAGGTCCAGCGCTGAAAGATCGTCGACAGCGGCGCCGCGGCCAACACGGTCGCCGCCGCCGCGACGAAGCCGAGGTTGCGGTGTGCGATCACGGGTCCACCCTTCCGGTCATCGCACGCCTCCGGCCACCGTCTCCGCCAGTGCCGCCCGCAGCGCAAAGCCCTGCGAACCGCGAGCCGTCTGCGGCCAGAGCACGGGCAGCCGGTTGCCGTGCGCCACGCCGATCACCCGCCATCCGCTCTGCACCAGGGCGAGCGCGGCGGTGCCGTGCGCGCGTTCCGCCTCGGCCCGGGCCTTCGGCGGCAGGTTCAGCCAGGTGTTGCTGTCGAGCAGGAAGCCGACGCAGGTCGCGCCGTTGCCGCGCAGGCCGGCCAGCAGTTCCGCCTCGGCGGTGGTCAGGGTCCCGAACAGCGCGATGATCAGCCCGCCGTCGGCCCGCTGCCGGACCTGCTGCACCAGCGTGGTGATCTCGCCGCGCCTGTCCAGGTGCACCTCGGCGAGGTGATCGAGGAGCAGACCCTCGCCGGCTGCCTCGGTCGCGTCCACGTCCGCCCCCGAGCCGGTGACCAGGCGCAGCTTGTAGCCGGCCTGGCGCAGGTGCACGGCGATGCTGGCGGCGGCGGAGACCGCCCACTCGAAGCTGGCCGTCGGGCCGTCACCGCGGTGCCCGGCGGCGCGGGTGTCCAGCACGACCGTGGCCCGGCTCTCCCAGGGCTGCTCCTCCCGGCGCACCATCAGCTCGCCGGTGCGGGCCGTCGACTTCCAGTGCACCCGGCGCAGGTCGTCGCCCATCCGGTACTCCCGGGTGGCGGCGTCGTCCTCACCGTGCACCGCGACCGAGCGGGCCCGGCTGTCGCCGCTGCCCGCGTACTCGCCGGGAAGGCGGACCGCCGGCAGCGGGGTGACCTGCGGGATGACCGTGAGGTGCTCGACGCTGGGGAAGGCGCGGCTGAGCTCGCACAGCCCGAACGGGTCGGTCAGCCGGATCACCAGCGGGCCCACCTCGTACCGGCCGCGCACGTCGGCCCGCACGGTGTACGCCACCGAGCTGGCCTGGTGCGCGCCGAGCCGTTCCAGCACCACCCGGGGCCGGCTGCCCAGCGCGTACGGCAGCCGATCCTCCAGCAGCAGGGTGCCGGTGGGCAGGCGGGACAGGTTCTGCAGCCGCAGCACCACCCGGGAGCTGGCCCCGACCGGCACCCGGTGCGGTTCCAGCGACCGGTTGCAGGCGAGCTTGTAGCGGCTGCGGCCCACGTAGGCCGCCGCGAGCAGCGGCAGAACGGCGAGCAGGACGGCCACCCGGAGCAGGTCCTTCTCGCCGAGGATGCCGGCGGAGATCGCGGCGGCGGCCGCCGCCGCCAGGAAGGAGCGGCCCCGGGTGGTCAGCCCGCGCAGCCCGTCGCGCACCTCACGGCCTCCGCGGTTCGTACGGCCCGCGGCCGGTGCCGCCGGGCCGGGTGTCGTACGGGGAGCGCTTGCGGTCGGTCGGCAGCGGCAGTCGGTGCACCAGCTCGGCGACGATCGCGTCGGTGGTGCGCCGGGCCAGCTGCGCGTCGGCGGTCGGGATGATCCGGTGCGCCAGCACCGGCACCGCGAGGGCCTGCAGGTCGTCCGGGAGGACGAAGTCCCGACCCTCCAGGGCGGCCACCGCGCGGGCGGTGCGCAGCAGCTGGAGGGTGGCCCGCGGGGAAGCCCCGAGGCGCAGGTCGGGAGCCTCCCGGGTGGCGGTGACCAGGTCGATCGCGTACTGCTTGACGGCGTCGGCGACGTGCACCTGCCGGACGTGGCCGATGAGCTGGCGGACGGTGGCCGCGTCGGAGACCGGGCGCAGCTCGTTCAGCGGGTCGGCGGCGCCGTGGCCGTCGAGCATGGCCAGCTCGGCGCCCGCGTCCGGGTAGCCCATCGCGATCCGGGCGGTGAACCGGTCGCGCTGCGCCTCGGGCAGCGGGTACGTCCCCTCCATCTCGATCGGGTTCTGCGTCGCGATCACCATGAACGGGGTCTGCAGCTGGTAGGTGACCCCGTCGACGGTGACCTGCCGCTCCTCCATGCACTCCAGCAGGGCGGACTGGGTCTTCGGGGAGGCCCGGTTGATCTCGTCGCCGACCACCAGGTTGGCGAAGACCGCGCCGGGGCGGAACTCGAAGTCGTGCGTCTCCTGGTTGTAGACGCTGACCCCGGTGACGTCGCTGGGCAGCAGGTCCGGGGTGAACTGGATCCGCCGTACCGAGCAGTCGATCGAGCGGGCCAGGGCCTTGGCGAGCTTGGTCTTGCCGACGCCGGGCACGTCCTCGATCAGCAGGTGGCCCTCGGCGAGCAGGACGGCCAGGGCGAGTCGGACGGTGGCCGTCTTGCCTTCGATGACCTGCTCGATGTTGGCCACGATGGCCTCGCTGGCGGCGCGGAACTCGTCGTGCGGCAGCAGACCGCCCACCTCGTCCCAGGTCTGTTGTGTCACGGGCCTCCTCCTCGTCGCCTTGACGGCAGCTCTGTATAGAGCACCTGGACCCGCCGTTGGGTTCGCGACGCCGAGCCTCTTCTGCCGCAGAAATCTCAGTGGCCTCTCAGGCTAACCATGTTTGTCGTTGCCGCCGACCCCCGCAGGCGGTCGGTCGGTTACGCCCGGAATATTCGCCGGACCGGGGGATCGTCCCGACCCGTGGATGCGGGCGGGATGGCTCACCGGTGGGAGGAGTACACTCCGGGTCATGGCCGGAGCCTTCCTGCTTCTTACCGAGCCGTGCTGATGCGCTGAACGCGCGACAGCACGGCGGCCCCTCCTGCGCGAGGGGCTTTTTCGTGTCCGCAGCAGGCCTCCCATATCCGACATGACCCGCGCCGAGGAGACGCCATGACTGAGGCAGCCGCACCGGCGACCGACATTCCCCCGTTCCGGTACACCGCGGCCCTGGCCGCGGAGATCGAGCACCGCTGGCAGGACACCTGGGAGCGGGAGGGCACCTTCCACGCGCCGAACCCGGCCGGGCCGCTGGCCGACCCGGACCACCCGCGGGCCGGCGCCGAGAAGCTGTACGTGCTGGACATGTTCCCGTACCCGTCGGGCGCCGGCCTGCACGTGGGCCACCCGCTGGGCTACATCGGCACCGACTGCTTCGCCCGCTACCAGCGGATGGCCGGGCGCAACGTGCTGCACGCGATGGGCTTCGACGCGTTCGGCCTGCCCGCCGAGCAGTACGCGGTGCAGACCGGCACCCACCCCAGGACCACCACGGTGGCGAACATCGAGCGGTACAAGGCGCAGCTGCGCCGGCTGGGGCTGGCCCACGACGAGCGGCGCTCGGTGGCCACCATCGACACCGACTTCTACCGCTGGACCCAGTGGATCTTCCTGCAGATCTTCAACTCCTGGTATGACCCGGAGGCGCGGAAGGCCCGGCCGATCGCCGAGCTGATCGCCGAGTTCGAGGGCGGCAACCGGCCCACCCCGGACGGCCGGCCGTGGGCCGAGCTGACCGTGGCCGAGCGCCGGAAGGTGGTCGACGACCACCGGCTGGCGTACGTCTCGGAGGCGCCGGTGAACTGGTGCCCGGGGCTGGGCACCGTGCTGGCCAACGAGGAGGTGACCGCCGATGGCCGCTCCGAGCGGGGTAACTTCCCGGTCTTCAAGCGGAACCTGAAGCAGTGGATGATGCGGATCACCGCGTACGGTGACCGGCTGCTGGACGACCTGGACAAGCTGGACTGGCCCGAGCCGATCAAGCTGATGCAGCGCAACTGGATCGGCCGGTCCCAGGGCGCGCACATCGACTTCCCGACCGCCACCGCCCCGGTGCGGGTGTTCACGACCCGGCCGGACACCATCTTCGGCGCCACCTATCTGGTGCTGGCCCCCGAGCACGACCTGGTCGACGTGCTGGTGCCGGCCGCCTGGCCGGCGGGGACGAAGGAGTCCTGGACCGGCGGGCACGCCAGCCCGCGGGCGGCCGTCGAGGCGTACCGGAAGGCCGCCGCGGCCAAGACGGACGTGGAGCGGCAGGCGGAGACCCGGGAGAAGACCGGCGTCTTCGTCGGCGAGTACGCGACCAACCCGGTGAACGGCGCGCGCGTCCCGATCTTCATCGCCGACTACGTGCTGGCCGGCTACGGCACCGGCGCGATCATGGCGGTGCCCGCCCAGGACGAGCGGGACTGGGACTTCGCGGAGGTCTTCGACCTGCCGATCGTGCGTACCGTGCAGCCGCCGGAGGGCTTCGCCGGCAAGGCGTACACCGGGGAGGGCCCGGCGGTCAACAGCGCCGCGCCCGACCGCGGCCTGGACCTGAACGGCCTGGGGGTGGCCGACGCCAAGGCGCGGATCATCGAGTGGCTGGAGGCCAACGGGCACGGCACCGGCGCGGTGACCTGGCGGCTGCGGGACTGGCTGTTCAGCCGCCAGCGCTACTGGGGCGAGCCGTTCCCGATCGTGTACGACGAGACCGGCGCGCCGATCGCGCTGCCCGAGTCGATGCTGCCGGTCGAGCTGCCCGAGGTGGACGACTTCTCCCCGCGGACCTACGACCCGGAGGACGCCGACAGCGACCCGGAGACGCCGCTGTCCCGGCGTGGCGACTGGGTGGAGGTGGAGCTGGACCTGGGCGACGGGCCGAAGCGCTACACCCGGGAGACCAACGTGATGCCGCAGTGGGCCGGCTCCTGCTGGTACGAGCTGCGCTACCTGGACCCGACGAACAGCGAGCGGTTCGTCGACCCGGAGAACGAGCGGTACTGGATGGGGCCGCGCGGCGCGGGTGACTGCGGGGGCACCGACCTGTACATCGGCGGCGTCGAGCACGCCGTGCTGCACCTGCTGTACGCCCGGTTCTGGCACAAGGTCCTGTACGACCTGGGCCACGTCTCGTCGTTCGAGCCGTTCCGCAAGCTGTTCAATCAGGGCTACATCCAGGCGTGGGCGTTCACCGACGCGCGCGGCACGTACGTGCCCGCCGAGGAGGTCGTCGAGGTCGACGGCCGGTTCTTCCACGGCGAGACCGAGGTCAACCGCGAGTACGGCAAGATGGGCAAGTCCCTGAAGAACGTCGTCACCCCGGACGAGATGTGCGCGGCCTACGGCGCGGACACCTTCCGGGTGTACGAGATGTCGATGGGCCCGCTGGAGGTGTCCCGCCCGTGGGAGACCCGGGCGGTGGTCGGCTCGTACCGGTTCCTGCAGCGGGTCTGGCGGGCGGTCGTCGACGAGCAGACCGGCGAGTCGCGGGTCACCGACGCGCCGGCCGACGAGGAGACCCGCCGGCTGCTGCACAAGCTGATCGACGGGGTCCGCGGCGACATGGACGCGATGCGGTTCAACACCGCCATCGCCAAGCTGATCGAGCTGACCAACGCGCTGACCCGGCTGCCGGCCACGCCGCGCGAGGTGGCCGAGCCGCTGGTGCTGATGCTGGCGCCGTTCGCCCCGCACGTCGCCGAGGAGCTGTGGCGGCGGCTGGGCCACGACACCTCGCTGGCGTACGCGGACTTCCCGACCGCCGACCCGGCGCTGCTGGTCGCCGCGACGGTGACCTACCCGGTGCAGGTCAACGGCAAGGTGCGCGGCCGGATCGAGGTTCCCGCCGACGCCTCCGAGGACGAGGTCCGGGCGGCCGCGCTGGCGGCGGTGGCCGGCTCGCTGGCCGGCAAGGAACCCCGCAAGGTCATCGTGGTCAAGGGCCGGATGGTCTCGGTCGTCGCCTGACCTCTCGGCACGGGCCGGAGCGGCCGCAACTTGACCGGAACGGGTGGCCTCCCCTCGCTTGGAGGCCACCCGTTCCGGGAAACTGAGCGGATCTGTCATCCGCCTTGGGGTGGTGCACCGTCGGATGACACCACGAGCGATATGACGCTGAGGCATGAATATGACCGAGAGGCATATCGCTCACGGACATACAGATTGCGCGAGCGTGACACGCCCGGCAGCCGCCCCGTCCTCCCGCTCCCGCCAGGGCACCAGTCCGTCGATGTGGCCCAGCACCTGCCGGCCCTGCCCGTCCACGCCGAGGAACGCCGGCGCCAGCGCGGGCGCGGTCGCGGCCAGGTGCCGCAGCAGCGCGGCGACGAAGTCGGCGTTGGCCGGGGGAGTGCGGCGTACGGTGTCGCCGACCCGGACCACCTCGGCGATGAACCCGCCGGGCAGCGGCTCCTCGACAGCCGTCATCTCAGCTCGGGGCCAGCCGGCGCCGCCGCTCGGCGCGCCACCAGCGGTGGATGATGATCGCGCTGGCGATTAGGCCGAGGCTGGCCGGCGCGGCGGCGTACCAGTTGATCTGGCCGGGGGAGCTGACGGCGGCGCCGATCGCCGCGTAGCCGACGGCGGTGGGGACGGCGGCGATCACGCTGCCCGCCAGGAACGGCAGCATCCGGGCTCCGGTGGTGCCGTAGCCGTAGCTGACCAGCCCGAACCCGGCGATCGGCAGCAGCCGAACGGTGATCACCCCGAGCACGCTCTGCCGGGCGAACCAGCCGTCCAGCCGGGCCAGCCGGCCGCGGACCCGCTCGGCGACGAACTGCCGGCCCAGCAGGCGGCCGACCGTGAACCCGAGCGCCGCCGCGAGCAGCGCCGCGCCGAGGGCGTACGCGGCACCCTCCAGCGGGCCGAAGATCGCGCCCGCGGCGAGCGTGACGAAGGTTCGCGGGACCAACGCCACCAGCAGCAGCGCGCCGCCGACGACCGCCGCGACCGGGGCGTACCCGCCGAGGGAGTCGGCGAGCCGGGGCAGCTCGGCCGGGTCCGGCCGGGGCACCAGCAGCAGGGCCACGGCGCACCCGGCGAGCAGCAGGAGCAGCAGCCCGAACCGGCGCGCGGACGGCTGCCGGAGCAGCCGCGCGAACCGGCGGGCGTCCGGTCGCCGGGGCAGCCGTCGGGCGACCGGGCTCACGCCCGGGCGGCGGCCGCCACCGCGGCGCGGCGCTCGGACCGGAGCCGGTCGGCCCAGGTGTCGTCGAGCGCGGGCAGCTGGTGGACGCCGGTCGCCCAGCGCAGGAGCAGGTCGGCCAGGGCCGGGTTGCGGGCCAGCGCCGGGCCGTGCGAATACGTGCCGAGCAGCTTGCCCCGCCAGGCGCCCTCGGTCGCCCCGTCGTTGCCGACCCCGGTGGTGACCCGGGCCAGCGGGGACACCCCCGGACCGAGGTGGGTCCGTCCGCCGTGGTTCTCGAACCCGGTCAGGTACGGGATGCCCAGCCGCGGGTCGACCTCGCCGGCCAGCTCCCCGACGGCCCGCGTGGGCCCCCGGTCGGAGGAGAGGTCCAGCAGCTCCAGCCCGGCGTACCTGGTGCCCTTGGCGAAGAAGGAGGTGCCGAGGAGCTGGTACCCGGCGCAGACGCCGAACACCACCGAGCCCTGGGCGACCGCCCGGTGCAGGCCGCCGTCGGCGAGCAGCCGCTGCGCGCCCAGCGCCTGCGGGCCGTCCTCGCCGCCGCCGATCAGGTAGATGTCGGCGGTGGCCGGCAGCCTCTGGTCGGAGCGGACCTCCAGCACCTCGACCGGCATGCCACGCAGCTGGGCCCGGCGGGCCAGGATCAGGGCGTTGCCCCGGTCGCCGTAGGTGGACAGCAGGTCGGGGTAGATCCAGACGATGCGCAGGCTCTCAGTTGACACGGTCCAGCTCCGCTCGGATGTCCTGGAAGGCGGTGTAGTTGGCGATGACCTCCAGCCGGCCCGGTGGCACCGACCGGATCGCCTCGTCGAAGCTCCGTACGTGCTGGAACGGCACGCCGTTGACGTCGAGTCGGACGGCCAGGTCGTACGCCCGGTCGCCGGTGATCAGCACCTGCCGGCCGCGCAGCGGGGCGAAGTCGACGTCGAAGAGCCAGGAGGTGTCCAGCCCGTCGGGGTCGCGCGCGTTGATCGAGAGCAGGGTCGGCGCCTCGTCGGCCATGTCGAACGCCTCCAGCCAGCTCGCCGGGTTCTTGGCCAGCAGCAGCCGGATGTTGCGCCCGTCCCGGTCGACCTGGGCGTAGCGGCCGGCGACCGAGGTGACCGTGCCGAGCCGGACGACCGCGTCCACCGGCCGTACGCCGAACTCGGCGGCGACCGCGAGCGCGGTGGCCGCGTTGCCCAGGTTGACCTTGCCGGGAAGCTGGAGTTGGACCTTGTGCCAGGCACCGCTGGGGTCGAGCACCCCGTCGTCCTCGACGGTCCACTGCGGCTGTGGACGGCGCAGCGGGCAGCCGGTGCACCACCACTGCTCACCTGAGCGCTGGATGGTGGCGCCGCACTCGGGGCAGACCCACGAGTCGTCGTGCCAGCGCTGGCCGGCGCTGAACCAGGTGACCTTGGGCGGGAAGTGGCCCTGGGCCGGGTCGGCCGGCGGGGTGGCGGCCCAGACCACCATCGGGTCGTCGGCGTTGGCCACCACCCCGACGTCGGGGTGCCGGACCAGCGCGGCGCGCCAGAGCTGCGCCATCATGGCGACCTCCTTGGCCCGGTCGAGCTGGTCGCGGGAGAGGTTGAGCAGGGCCACCACGTGCGGCTCGGTGGCCTCCAGCACCTGGGCGAGGTAGTGCTCGTCCACCTCCAGCACCGCGTAGGGGGTGCTGCCGGCCTTGGCCAGCGCCGAGGTGTGGCCGGTGGGCATGTTGGCGCCGAAGGAGTTGGTGGCGACCCGGCCGAGCACGCCGACGGCGGCGGCGGTGAGACGGGTGGTGGTGGTCTTGCCGTTGGTGCCGGACACCAGCGCGATGGCGCGACCCGCCGACAGGTGCGCGAGCAGGTCAGGGTCGATCTTGAGGCCGATCCAGCCGCCGATCACCGAGCCGTCGCCACGACCCGCGGCCCGGGACAGCGCCGCGGCGGTCCGCGACACGGAGCTGGCCACCTTTGCCCGCAGGGGCATCTTCGCGTCCGTCACCCGAGCGAGGTTACCGGACCCCGGCGCCCCCCAGATCGTTGCCGACGGCGAACCGTTCGGGCGGACCCGCCCGGCGGACGGCCACCGGACCTTCGGCCGGATGGAGTCGATCTATGTCGGGTAGCGGACGCGCGCCGCGCGCCGCTCCGGCCCTCCACCCCGCTCCACCCCCTTTGACGTGCTCTTTTGCGCGCGGAAACGCCGCGCCACGCGGGCGTTTCTGGTTGCAGGTGGAGGGAAGTGGAGTAGAGTGGGGCGCGATGGTGAGGCCGGGAGGGCCACACCGGCCCGGGGGGTCAGCGGCGCCGCGAACGCCGCTCAGGGCGAGGGGGTTGGGCCGATGTTCCTCGGCACCCACACTCCGCGCCTGGACGACAAAGGCCGGTTGATTCTTCCGGCGAAGTTTCGGGATGAGCTGGCGGGGGGTGTCGTGATCACCAAAGGGCAGGAGCGCTGCCTCTACGTCTTCCCGATGCCCGAGTTCCAGCGGATCGCCGACCAGTTGCGCGCGCAGCCGATGACGAGCAAGGCGGCCCGGGCCTACAGCCGGGTCTTCTTCGCCAGCGCGCACGACGAGGTGCCGGACAAGCAGGGCCGGGTCACCATCCCCGCGCACCTGCGCTCGTACGCCGCGCTCGACCGTGACCTGGTCGTGATCGGGGCGAGCACCCGGGTGGAGATCTGGGACAAGGCGGCCTGGGAGGCCTACCTCGCGGAGAGCGAAGACGACTTCGCCGACATCGAGGAGGGGGTGCTGCCCGGCGGTCTGTAGGGCGTGACGACGCCCGACGTACTGCGAGATCTCCAGCCGCTTTCGAGTTCCTGGCACCCCTTCCCCGGTGCCAGGCGCACGATCCGATCGGAGGGCCGCGGCCTCCGGCGGGCGGGGAGCGGATGGGGATCTGGCGGTATGGCGGGGCGTCGTTACGACGGCGGACGCGGCACGGACGGAAGAGGTTTCAACCAGTGGGGGTCGACATGGGGGAGCTACGCGGCACGCACGTGCCGGTGCTGCTCGAGCGGTGTCTCGAGTTGCTGGCCCCCGCGCTGGGCCGGAACCGGCGGACCGTGCACGTCGACGCGACGCTGGGCCTGGCCGGCCACGCCGAGGCGGTGCTGGAGGCGCACCCGAACACGGTGCTGATCGGCCTGGACCGGGACACCGAGGCCCTGGCGCACGCCCGGGTCCGGCTGGCCCGGTTCGCCGACCGGATCCACCTCGAGCACGCCGTCTACGACGAGCTGCCGGACGTGCTGCACCGGCTCGGGTACCCGGCGATCGACGGGGTCCTGTTCGACCTTGGCGTGTCGTCGCTGCAACTCGACGCGCCCGACCGCGGGTTCGCGTACGCGCAGGACGCGCCGCTGGACATGCGGATGGACCAGACCCGGGGGGTGACCGCCGAGGAGGTGGTCAACACCTACTCGCACCCCGAGCTGGCCCGGGTGCTGCGGGTGTACGGCGAGGAGAAGTTCGCCGGGCGGATCGCCTCGGCGATCCTCCGGGAGCGCGAGCGCGCCCGGATCACCTCGTCGGCTCGGCTGGCGGAGCTGGTCCGGGAGAGCATTCCGGCACCAGCCCGACGAACCGGCGGACACCCGGCAAAGAGAACGTTTCAGGCTTTACGGATCGAGGTAAACCGGGAACTGGCAGCGCTGGAGTCGGCGCTGCCGGCCGCGCTCGACAAGCTCACCGTGGGGGGCCGCATGGTGGTCCTGTCCTACCACTCGCTGGAGGACCGGCTCACCAAGGCGGCGCTCGCCGACCGGGTCCGCAGCAAGGGCCCGGTCGACCTCCCGGTCGAACTGCCCGGCTCGGGCCCGACGTTCCGGCTGCTCAGCCGGGGTGCCGAGCTGCCCGGGGAGGCGGAGGTCGCGGCAAACCCGCGCGCCGCCTCGGTCCGGCTGCGGGCCGCGGAACGACTCGACCCGGAGGAGACCCGGCAGGGACGTACCGACCGCGAACGGTACCGCCGCCGGGTGAAGGCGATGCACCAACCGGGGACGGGGTCGCCGGGATCCGGCACGGATCCGCGGCCGGCCCCGGGGGACGGGAACGGGACGGACGAAGAGGGGGAGGGGACATGAACGTCAATCAGCGCGACGGCCGGGACGCCGTCGGGCAGCGCGCACCGCGGTCGGGGGGCCGGACCGCGGCGCAGCGCACCACGCGGGCCGCGGGCGCGACGGCGGGGGCCGATCGGCTCGACCGCCGGGGGGAGACTCGCGCCCGGGGGGCGCGCGAGTTCCCCACCCAGGGCAGCGCCGCGCTGCGGCCGGCCGAGCGGGGCGCTCGTGCCGGCCGCGTCGGCTGGGCAAGCAGACGCAACGGCTGCGCGACTGGGCGGAGGAGACCGCCACCG
>NZ_JBEYER010000065.1:0-42960 GCF_040634005.1 Micromonospora sp. NPDC007271 | reverse complement strand
GAAGTAGTCAACGCCGGTCAGGCACATCACCTGCCACCAGGGATGCGCGGCCGCCCGGGGTGCTCCCGCCGGGCCGCCGCGGGGCTCGGCTCAGCCGGTCAGGCCGACGCGCCGGCCCGCCGTCGGTCACCTCGCCGTGCAGGTGGCGGTGCCGGACGGGCCGACGCCGGTGCCCTGGAAGCCGAACTCGGTGCTGGCTCCGGCGCCGAGCTGGCCGTTGTAGTCGACATTCCGGAAGTTGACCGTGCCGGTGGTGCCGCTGGGCTGGGCGCTCCAGGTGTTGGTGATGGCCGCCCCGCCGGGCAGGGTGAGCACGACGGTCCATCCGTTGATCGGGTTCGCGCCCGCGGTGACCCGGACGTAGGTGACGAAGCCGCCCTGCCACTGGTTGAGGGCCAGTGTGGCGGTGCAGCCGCTGCCCGAGGGCGGCGGGGTGGTCGGCGGGGCGGTCGTGGGCGGGGGAGTGGTGGCCGGCGGGGTGGTGGTCGGCGGGGGAGTGCCGCCCCCGTTCAAGGCGTTGAGGACGGCGGTGTAGGCCGGCTTCTTGTTGCCGCTGCCGTCGAAGAGCAGCGGGGTGCCGCTCGCCCGCCACGAGTCGGTGTCGCGGATGCCCCAGACGGTGATGCCGGTGCAGCGGGACACGGCCAGGCAGGCGCGCACGACCCGACCGTAGTTGTCGGCCTGGGTGGTCCCGGAGCCTTCGATGTCCAGCTCGGTGATCTGCACGTCCACGCCGAGGTTGGCGAACCGCTGCAGGTTGGCCTGGTAGTCACTGGGCACCGGCGAGGCGCTGTTGAAGTGCGACTGGAAGCCGACGCAGTCGATCGGTACGCCCCGGGCCTTGAAGTCCTGCACCATCGCGTAGACGGCGTTGGACTTCGCGTTCTGCCCGTCGGTGTTGTAGTCGTTGTAGCAGAGCTTCGCGCCGGGGTCGGCGGCCCGGGCGGTGCGGAAGGCCACCTCGATCCAGTCGTTGCCGGTGCGCTGGAGGTTCGAGTCGCGCCGGGCGCCGCTGGTGCCGTCGGCGAAGGCCTCGTTCACCACGTCCCAGGCGTAGATCTTGCCGCGGTAATGGGTGGCGACCTGGGTGACGTGGTTGACCATCGCCTGCCGCAGCGCGCTGCCGGAGAGGTTCTGCGCCCAGCCGGGCTGCTGCGAGTGCCAGGCCAGGGCGTGCCCGCGCACCCGCATCCCGTTGGCCTGAGCGTGGCTGACGATCCGGTCGGCGCTGGTGTAGTTGAACTGGCCCTGGGACGGCTCGGTGGCGTCCCACTTCATCTCGTTCTCGGGGGTCACCATGTTGAACTCGCGGTTCAAGATGCCGACGTACGTGCTGTCGGACAGCTTGTTCGCCGCCACGGCGGTGCCGAAGTAACGGCCGCTCTCCGCCGCCGAGGCGCCCAGGGTCGTGCCGGCGCTGGCACTGGACGCCACCGCCACCGTCGCGGCGACCACCGCGGCGCCGGCCACCATCGACAGCAGCACGGCACGGGGGCGTGGCCGGGCTGTCGAGCCGCTCCCGCTGCCGCGGGCGAGCATCTTGTCCATCAGGAAGCCTTTCCATAGTCGGGTGGATCAGAGGAACTTCGACCACTGCCCGCCACGGTGACCGGCTCGCTGCGCGACCGCCCGGAGGCCGCGCGGATCGGGAACATCTCCCGCGCACCGTGAGTTGATCGAAGGTTATCTCTCGAAAAAGTACCGGTACCGTTCCGAATTCTCAACCTGTCGTCCGGCGGTAGCCGGCGGCAGCCGGCATGGCCTGGGGCGTTGCCTGATGCGGCGCCGGATGCCGAGGGGCGCGGCCCCCGTGTGGGGCTCGCCTGACGTGCCGCCATCCGCGGGGCCGAACGCGGTGCTGCGCCGGTGGCGTCAACAATTTCCGGAAACTATCGGGCCTGACGCCCGCCCGGCCGGTCACGAACGACGGCGGGGTCGGTCGCTGGACCTGCCCCGCCGTCGTCGAGCGGATGCCTACCGGCGCGGATTCCGCACCACCCGCGGCCGCATGTGGGGCGGCCCGGCGTAGCTCAGGTCGGCCTTGAGCTCCTGGTACGCCGCTTCGGCTGGTAGTTCTCGTCGTAGACGGTGGCCAGGCGCTCCGGCGGGTTGCTGAACCAACCCGGCACCCACGAGTGCCGGTCGGTGAAGCCCCAGAGGGTGAACGACAGGCAGCGCCGCTCGGCCACCTCCACCCTGGAGCCACCGCTGCAGGCCGAGCTGCGTCGTCTCAACATCCCCGTCGTGATCGTCGACCCGGCCGGGGTGCCCCCGCAGGAGGCGCCCACGATCGGCACGACCAACTGGGTGGGCAGTCTGCGCGCCACCGAGTACCTGCTCGGTCTCGGCCACCGGCGGATCGGCTTCATCGCCGGGCCACCGCAGCTGATGTACAGCCGGGCGCGCCTCGACGGCTACCGCGCGGCGATCGAGGCCGCCGGCCTCACCGTCGACGACCGGCTGATCCACCAAGGAACTTCTACCACGAGGCCGGGTTCGCCGGAGGCACCCAGCTGCTGCGCCTGCCCGACCGCCCCACCGCCATCTTCGCCTCCAGCGATCAGATGGCCCTCGGTGTCTACGAAGCCGTACGGCAACGCGGCCTGCGGGTGCCCGACGACCTCAGCGTCGTCGGCTTCGACGACCTGCCGGAGGTCCGGTGGTGCTCGCCGCCGCTGACCACCGTCCGGCAGCCCTTCGCCGAGATGGGCCTGCTCGCCGCCCGCACGGTCCTTCGGCTGGCGCAAGGCGAGCAGATAGAGAGCCCGCGGGTGGAACTGGCCACCGAGCTCATCGTCCGCGACAGCGCCGCTCCGCTGCCCGCCTGACAGCGCCTCGGGCGGGCCTCGGCCTCGGCGTCAGGGGTGGGGACAGCAGGACGCGCGGACGACCAGCTCGGTGGGCAGCCGGATGTGCGTGTCGCGTTCGACGCCGCCGATCAGGTCGACGAGCAGGCGCAGCGCCTCGGCGCCCATGCGTTGGAGCGGTTGCATGATCGTCGTCAGCGGCGGGTTGACCAGCGCCGACTCCGGCACGTTGTCGAAGCCGATCACGGACAGGTCGTCGGGCACCGTCAGGCCCATGCTTCGGGCGACGTCCATGGTGGAGATCGCCGAGAGGTCGTTTCCCGCGAAGATCGCGGTCGGCCGGTCAGGGAGCGCGAGCAGCTCCGCGGCGGTACCGGCGGCGCTCTCGATCCGGAACCCACCAACGCGCACGAGGCTCTCGTCCACCGCGACCCCGGCGTCGGCCATGGCCTTGCGGAAGCCCGCCTCGCGCAGGCGTGCCGACTCGAGGTCGGGGCGCCCGCTGATGTGCCCGATGCGGCGGTGACCGAGCGACAGCAGGTAGTTGGTCGCGAGCACGGCGCCGGCGAAGTTGTCCGAGTCGACGGTGGGCAGACCGGACGGGCCCGTGTGGGGGTCGACGGCCACGACGTGGAAGCCGTGCTTGGTCTCGACCACCGTCGGCGTGACGATCACGGCCCCGTCGATGAGCGTTCCCGACAGGCGTGCCAGCGACCGTCGTTCCCAGCCGACGGCCGCGCCGTCGCCGTCGCCGCCGGAGTACGCCAGCAGCTGGTACCCGGTGCCGGCGACCTCCCTGGACGCCCCCTTCAGCAGCTCGGCCGAGAACGGCTCGAACTCGGCGACCAGGATGCCCAGCACGTTCGTGCGGTGGCTGCGGAGGCTCTGTGCGCCCAGGCTGGCCTCGTACCCGAGCTCGTGGATGACCTGCTGGACGCGCTCCACCGTCGCCTGCGCCACGCCGTACCGTCCATTGACTACCTTCGATACGGTTGCCACCGAGACGCCGGCGACATGAGCCACGTCCGACATCTTGACGCGCTGCGGGAACGCCACGCCGACGATGATAGAGGGGCGGCCCGAGCCTCGTCATGGGCAGTCGAAAACGTTATCGATACCGATTGACACAGGGATAGACGACTGTAAAACTCGCCGGCAGGCCGAGTACCGCGACTGACTAGTCGAGGAGACAACGATGGCGATGAAAAGCCGCGCAGGCACGGTCCTGGCGCTGCTCACGACCAGCGCACTCCTTGTCGCCGGGTGCAACAGCGGCGACAGCGAGGCGCCCACCGAGAACGAGCTGTACCAGAACCCGGTGACCCTGACCTGGTGGCACAACGCCTCGCAGGACGGGCCCGGCAAGACCTACTGGGAGAAGGTGGCCAAGGACTTCTCCACGGCCCACCCGAGCGTCACGATCAAGATCGAGGCGATCGAGACGAACCAGCTCCAGCGCACCCGGCTGCCCGCCGCGCTCCTGAGCAGCGACCCGCCGGACATCTTCCAGGCGTGGGGCGGTGGTGAGATCCGCGAGCAGGTGGAGGCCGACTACCTGAAGGACATCACCGACCAGGTCAAGACGGAGGTCGCCAGCATCGGCAGCGCGGCCGAGATCTGGCAGGTGGACGGCAAGCAGTACGGCCTGCCGTACCGAATGGGCATCGAGGGCATCTGGTACAACAAGGATATGTTCGCCAAGGCGGGCATCACCTCTCTTCCGACCACGTTCGAGGAGCTCAACGACGCGGTCACGAAACTCAAGGCGATCAACGTCACCCCGATCGCCCTGGGCGCCGGCGACAAGTGGCCCGCCGCGCACTGGTGGTACAACTTCGCGCTGCGCGCCTGCTCGGTCGACACGCTGAAGAAGGCCTCCGCCGACCGCGTCTTCGACGATCCGTGCTTCGTGACGGCCGGCGAGAACCTGAAGACCTTCATCGCCACCAAGCCGTTCCAGCCCAACTTCATCGCCACGCCCGGCCAGAACGATCCGACCAGCGCGAATGGCCTGCTCGCCAACGGCAAGGCCGCGATGGAGCTCATGGGCGACTGGAACAAGGGCACCCTGGAGACCGTCGCCGAGGACCCGGCCGTCCTCAACAAGTTCCTCGGCTGGTTCCCCGTACCGGCGATGTCCGGAGCCGCGGGTGACCCGAAGGCGGCCCTCGGTGGCGGCGACGGGTTCGCCTGTGCCAAGAACGCCCCGGCCGAGTGCGTCGAGTTCCTCAAGTACATCGTGAGCCCCGAGGTACAGAAGGGCTACGCCGAGACCGGCGTCGGTCTGCCCGTCACCAAGGGCGCGGAGGCCGGCGTGGCCGATCCCGCTCTCAAGTCCATCCTGGCGGCCACGTCCAACGCGACCTACGTACAGCTCTGGCTGGACACGGCCTTCGGCAGCACCGTCGGCAACGCGATGAACGACGCGATCGTCGCCATCTTCGCCGGCACCGGCACCCCTGAGCAGGTCGTCTCAGCGATGAAGTCGGCTGCACGCAAGTGACCTCCACCAACCCGACCCTGAGCCCCGCCGGCGGCGCGTCCGCGCCGCCGACGGGCCTCCGGCCCGGCCGCTCGTCCGCCCGCGCGGCCGAAACCCGCCGCAAGTGGTACGAGATCGTCGGGCTGACGACGCCGGCGATCCTCGTCTACGTGCTGTTCGTGCTGGTGCCGATGGGCTTCGCGGTCTACTACAGCCTGTTTCGCTGGCGCGGGGTCGGGCCGCCCACCGAGTACGTCGGCTTCAACAACTACCTCCTCGCCTTCCAGGACCCGATCTTCCTCGACGCGCTGCGCAACAACGCCCTCATCGTCGTCGGGTCGCTGCTGGTCCAGGGCCCGATCGCACTGGGCGCAGCCCTGCTGCTCAACCGCCGCTTCCGCGGGCGCACCGTGTTCCGCCTGCTGGTGTTCGTGCCCTACGTGCTCGCCGAGGTCACCGTCGGCATCATGTGGAAGCTGATCCTCACCGACGGCGGCACGGTCGACGCGCTGCTGCGGTCACTGGGGCTGGGCAGCTGGGTGCAGGCGTGGCTCGCCGACCTCGACGTCGTCATCTGGACGCTGCTGCTCATCCTCACCTGGAAGTACGTCGGCTTCGCCATCATCCTCCTGCTCGCCGGCCTGTCGAACGTGCCGCGCGAGCTGAGCGAGGCTGCCGCGATCGACGGCGCGAGCTGGTGGCAGATCCAGCGCCACATCACGCTCCCACTGCTGGGCCCGACGATCCGGATCTGGATGTTCCTGTCGATGATCGGCTCGCTGCAGGTCTTCGACGTGATCTGGGTGACCTCGGTACCCGCGGTGCGGTCGCTCGGCGCCTCGGCCACGATGGCGACGTACATGGTGGACAACGGCTTCTTCGCCCGGCTGTGGGGCTACGGCAACGCGGTGGCCGTGATCCTGTTCGTCATCTCGTTCGTCGCGGCGCTGCTGTTCCAGCGTTTCCTCCTCCGCCGCGACATCGAGGGCGCCATCACCAGGAGGGTGAACTGACCGTGGCCACGAACGCCGTCCCTGCCCTGTCCTCGGAGCGGCGCCCGGTGTCGTGGAGCACCGCGCTCACGTACGCGCTGGCGCTCGCGGTCGCAGCCGTGTCGATCGCCCCGGTGGTCTACGTGATCGTCGGCGGTTTCCGCACCACCCCGCAGATCGTCGCGAACCCGGCCGGCCTGCCCGACCCGTGGGTCTGGGACAACTACGCCAGGGTGCTGACGCAGAGCAACTTCTGGCGGCAGGCGTTCAACAGCGCACTGATCGCGCTGGCCACGACGCTCGGCGTCGTGGCACTCGGTGTCTGCGCCGCGTACGTGCTCGCCCGGTACACCTTCCGGGGGCGTGAGGCGCTCTACACCTTCTTCACGCTCGGCCTGCTCTTTCCGGCCGGGGCCGCGATCCTGCCGCTATACCTCCTGCTGCGCGACCTGAACATGATCAATTCCTACTACGCCGTGATCCTTCCGCAGGTCGCCTTCTCGTTGCCGCTCACGATCGTGATCCTGCGTCCCTTCCTGTCCGCCATCCCCCGCGAGCTGGAAGACGCCGCGGCGATCGACGGCACGGGCCGGCTCGGTTTCCTCTGGCGCATCGTGCTGCCGCTGTCGCGGCCCGCGCTCGTCACCGTCGGGGTCCTCGCGTTCGTGGCGAGCTGGAACGCCTTCCTCCTGCCCCTGCTCGTCCTCGGCGACGCCAGCCGGCACACCCTGCCGCTGGGTGTCCAGAACTTCTCGAGCCAGTACACCACCGACACGGCGGGCGTCCTCGCCTTCACCTCGCTGGCGATGCTGCCGGCACTACTTTTCTTCACGTTCGCCGAGAAGCAGATCGTCGGTGGCCTGCAGGGCGCGGTCAAGGGCTGAGCGACAGCGGTACCAGCACAACCCAAGGGGGAGGCACAGCATGACTGAGGTCCGCGGGACGGTGGACGGGCCGGCGCCGGCTCGGACCGGGCCGGACCACGGCCGGTCGGACGGCCGGGACGGCGAGGCACGCGTACGTGAGCTGCTCGGCCGGATGACGATCGAGGAGAAGGTCGCGCAGCTCGTCGGCTTCTGGGAGAAGGAGGACGGCGAGGCCGTCGCACCGCTGCAGGGCGAGTTCGGCGACATCGCCAAGCTCGAGGACTTCACCCGGCACGGGCTCGGCCATCTCACCCGCGCCTACGGCACGCGCCCCATCGACGCCGCCGCGCGTGCGTCGTGGCTGTGGAAGTTCCAGTCCGACCTGGTGACGGGTACCAGGCTCGGCATACCGGCGATCGTCCACGAGGAGTGCCTCACCGGGCTCTCGGCGTGGAAAGCGGCCACCTTCCCCACACCACTGGCGTGGGGCGCCGCGTTCGATCCCGAGCTCGTCACCGAGATGGCCGCGGCGATCGGGGCGTCCATGCGCGCCCTGGGCGTCCACCAGGGCCTCGCCCCGGTGCTCGACGTGATCCGTGACCCGCGCTGGGGCCGGGTCGACGAGTGCATCTCCGAGGACCCGTACCTGGTCGGGACCGTCGGCACCGCGTACGTGCGTGGTCTGCAGTCGCAGGGGGTGCACGCCACGCTCAAGCACTTCGCCGGCTACTCCGCCTCGCGCGCCGGGCGCAACTTCGCCCCCGTGCACGCCGGCCCGCGGGAGCTCGCCGACGTGCTGCTCCTCCCGTTCGAGATGGCGATCCTCGACGGCGACGCGCGCTCCGTCATGCACTCCTACGCCGAGATCGACGGCGTGCCCGTCGCCGCCGATCCGACGATGCTGACCGGCGTGCTGCGGGACAGGTGGGGCTTCGACGGTACGGTGGTGGCCGACTACTACGGAGTGGCCTTCCTGAACCTGCTGCACCATGTCGCGGGCGACCACGCGGAGGCGGCCGTGCAGGCGCTGACCGCCGGTGTCGACATCGAGCTTCCGACCGGCGACGCCTACCAGACCCTGCGGGAGTCGGTGCGGGCCGGCAGGCTCGACGAGGCGCTCATCGACCGGGCGGTGCTGCGGGTCCTGCGCCAGAAGCTGGAACTCGGCCTGCTCGACGCCACCTTCACCGACGAACCGCCCCCGGCGGTCGACCTCGACCCGCCCGAGCACCGGTCGATCGCCCGCCGCCTCGCGGAGGAGTCGATCGTCCTGGTCGCCAACGGGGACGTACTCCCGCTGCCCCCGGGTCGCCGCGTGGCGGTCGTCGGCCCGAACGCCGATCGGCAGGGCGCGCTCTTCGGGTGCTACTCCTTCCTCAACCACGTGCTCGTCCAGCATCCCGGCGTGGAGGCCGGAATCGAGGTGCCGACGGTCCTCGACGCGGCGCGCGTCGAGTTCGGTGCCGATCTCGTCACCTGGGCGCGCGGCTGCGACGTGGACACCGAGGACCGGTCCGGGTTCGACGAGGCCGTCGCCGTGGCCTCCGCCGCAGATGTCGCCGTACTGGTCGTCGGCGACCACGCCGGCCTCTTCGGGCGCGGCACGGTCGGCGAAGGCTGCGACCGCGACGACCTGGAGCTGCCCGGGGTCCAGCGCGAGCTTGTCGAGGCGGTGCTGGCGACGGGCACCCCGGTCGTCCTCGTGCTGGTCACGGGCCGGCCCTACGCGGTCGACTGGGCACTGTCGCGATGCGCGGCGGTGGTGCAGGCGTTCTTCCCGGGTGAGGAGGGCGCCGGGGCGATCGCGGGCGTGCTCTCCGGGCGGGTCAACCCGTCGGGCAAGCTGCCGGTCAGCCTGCCCCGTTCGGCAGGGGCGCAGCCGTACTCGTACCTGCATCCCACGCTCGGCGAGGGCAGCGAGGTGACCAACCTGCCGGCGACGCCCGCGGCACCGTTCGGCCACGGCCTCTCCTACACGGCGTTCGCGCACACCGGCCTCACCGTGCCCGCCACGGTGCCGACCGACGGGTCGCTGCACGTGGCCGTACGCGTGACGAACACCGGTGCGGTCGCCGGCGACGACGTGGTCCAGCTCTACGGCCGCGACGTGGTGGCCTCGGTCACCCGGCCGGTGGCGCAGCTGCTCGGATACCGGCGGGTCCACCTGGCGCCGGGCCGGTCGGTCACGGTCGAGCTGACGGTGCCCACCACCCGCCTGGCCTTCTCCGACCGCACGCTGACCCGCGTCGTGGAGCCCGGCGACGTCGAACTGTGGGTCGGTACGAGCGCACGGCGGGACACCGAGACACTGACCACGTTGGTCGGCGACACCGTGCCGGTCACCAACGCCTCCCCGCGCTGGACGACGTCCGAGATCAGCTGAGTCCGTCCGCCGGCTGCCACGTCGGAGACGGTCGGCCCGTCGTCGCCCCGTGGCGCGAACCGGAGCATTTTGCGCCACCAGGGGGCCAGGAAGGCGGCCGGGGTGAGGAGTCGATGTCAGCCCGTACCCGATGAGGCGACCTGCGCTGATCGTCAGATTCAGGTGTGACAACCTTTCCGCACCGTCGTGAAATCGCACGTTGGGCTGTGCACCGCGGCGCGAGGCGCGTGGCGAAGAGGCTGGTTTCCTGTTGAAAGGTGGCGGGTGGTGGCACGGTTCCGGATGTCGCGGCGGCAGGTACTGACGCACGGGGTGACGGCGACGGGAGCGCTGGTTGCTGGTAGTGCGGCTACTGTCGCGGTAAGCCGATGGGCGGAGCAGGGCAGGATCCCACCTACCAATCCGTCTGCGGCGTTGCTCGACGACGCGAGCAGGCTGAACCCGACCGCCGTGCGGGGAGTCCTCTTCGCTGGCAACTCGGTGGAATCCACCACCCAGGTCGTCGCGCCGCTGCTGCGCCGTATCGCCGAAGGCGATGACCCGCCGTTGGCGATCGCAGGCGTACGTCATTCCATGGGCCGGCAGAGCCTGCTCGCCGGCGGCTGGGTCCTCGACACCCGGCCCATGAACGAGATCTTGCTGGACAGTGCGGCTGGTGTGGTGCGTGTCGGCGCGGGCGCGACCTGGCGCGAGATCGTTCCGGTGCTCAACGCGGCCGGCTTTGCGCCAAAGGTGATGCAGTCCAACCACGACTTCTCGGTGGGTGGCTCACTGAGCGTGAACTGCCACGGCTGGCACACCAACCATCCCCCGATCGCCGCCACCGTACGCAGCTTCCGGCTGCTCACTGCCGACGGCGACGTGATCACCTGCAGCCCGACCGAGAACGTGGAACAGTTCGGACTGGTGCTCGGCGGCTACGGCTTGTTCGGGGTGATCCTCGACGTTGACCTCGACGTCTGGCCAAACGCGCTGTACAGCCCGCATTTCAGTACCGTGCGCACCCGCGACTACGCGACCACCTTCACCGAACGGGTGTACGCGGCCGGTTCCGCGGTGGAGATGGCCTACGGGCGGCTGTCGGTGGATCCGCGCAGCTTCCTGGAGGAAGCCATTCTGGTCACCTTCACCCCCGATCCTGGCACCCGTGGTGCTGCGCTGCCCTTGACCAGTCCAGGCATGCCGCAGCTACAACGTGCCGTGTTCCGTAACTCGGCCGGCAGCGACGTGGGCAAGGCGCTGCGCTGGGGGGTGGAACGCGAGATGGCTCCATGGCTGGCCGGGCCGCTGAGCCGGAACAGCATCCTGAACGAGCCCGTAGCGGTCTTCGCCGACCACTCGCCGGGGACGCGTGACATCCTCCACGAGTACTTCGTCCCGCAACAACGACTGTGGGAGTTTGTCCAGAAGGCCCGCGGAATTCTCGAACGTGGCCGGGTGGAGCTGCTCAATGTCACCGTCCGCGACGTACGTCAGGACCATCGCACTGCACTGGCGTACGCCCGGCAGGACGTTTTCGGCCTGGTGATGAACTTTCGGCAGGAGGACACCAGCGAGGCTGAGGACCGCATGTGCAGCACCACCCGCCAGCTGATCGACGCGGCGATCGACGTCAACGGCACGTTCTATCTGCCGTACCGGCTACACGGCACCGACGACCAGGTCCGCCGCGCCTACCCGGCCTGGGAGAGGGTCGTGGCGGCAAAACGCCGCCACGATCCGGGCGAAGTCTTCCGCAACCACCTGTACAACTCGTACGCACGCTGATCGAAAGCCGGATCAGAACAGTGTCGACGGTCCGACCGGCGCCGGCTCGGGCAGCGGCGCGACCTCGGGCAGGCGTGCCCGTACCTCGTCGTGGAACCGGCGGGCCAGCTCCGGCGCGTCGGCGTTGTCCGGCGTGTGCACGAAGACCGTCGGCGAACGGCCCTCGCGCAGCCAGCCGGTCACCACGTCGAGCCACGGTTGCCAGCCCTCCGCCGTCCGCGCGGGGTCGTCCCGGCCAAGGTACCGGACGATCGGCCGCTCGGTCAGCGCCCGGGTGCGCAGCGGCGTACGCGGCTTCCTGGTCCACACCTCCCGCTCCGCGTCGCTGGTCGGCGGGGTACGGAAGAACGCGGTGGTGTCGAACGGGATCCACTCCGCGCCGACCCTGACGAGCGTCTCCTCCAACGTCCGCACCGCCCCGGGATCGTCGAAGAAGGCGGGGTGGCGGACCTCCACGGCGTACCGGTGAGCGGTGGGCAGCCCGCGCAGGAATCTGGCGAGCGCGGGTACGTCGGTGGGGCCGAACGAGGCCGGAAGCTGGATCCAGAGGGCGTGGGCCCGTGGCCCGAGGGGTTCGATCGCGTTCAGGAAGAGCCGGAGCTCCTCGTCGGCGCCGGTGAGCCGGCGATCGTGCGTGACGGCCCTCGGCAGCTTGAGCACGAACCGGAAGTCGGGGTCGGTCTGCCGCGCCCACGACGCCACCGTCTCCCGGTCCGGAGTCGCGTAGAAGGTGGTGTTCCCCTCGACCGCACTGCACCACCCGGCGTAGGCGCGCAGCCGCTCGTGGGCCGGCAGCGGGTGCGCCAGGAAGCGTCCCTGCCAGGACCTGTGCGTCCACATCGCGCACCCCACGTGCAGGCGCATCGGTTCCTCCCATCGTTCGGCCGCCCGGCGCGGAGCGACCCGCGCCGCGGGTACGGTATCCGGCCGGGACGCCGGGCGACCGACGACAGTCAGGCCGGCCGGAAGGAGTCGCGGGCGGCCGGCGCCGCGTGCTTGATCATGAGGTGCCGGGTGACCGAGTACTCCGCGACCGCCTCCTGGCTCATGTCCTTGCCGAAGCCGGAGCCCTTCACGCCGCCGTGCGGTGCCTCCGAGGCGATGGGCAGGTGGTCGTTGATCCAGGTGACGCCGACGTCGAGGCGGTGGCTGACCCGCAGGGCCCGCGAGACGTCACGGGTCCAGACCGACGACGCCAGACCGTACTGGCTGTCGTTGGCCAGGCGTACCGCGTCGTCCTCGTCGTCGGCGGGGAGCACCACGACCACCGGTCCGAACACCTCGCCCTGCACGATCTCGCTGCGTTGCTCGGCGCCGACGACCAGGGTGGGCGGGAAGAAGAACCCGGGGCCGCCCAGGGGCGTACCGCCGACCGCGACGGTGGCGCCCTCGGCCGCCGCGCGGGCCACGAAACCCGCCACCCGGTCCCGGTGGTCGGCCGAGATGAGCGGGCCGATGTCGGTCTCGCTCGACCAGGGGTCGCCGGTACGCACCTTCGCCAGCGCGGCCTCGAGCGCATCGACCGCCTCCGCGTAGACGGATCGCTGGACGTAGACGCGGGTGGCGGCGGTGCAGTCCTGGCCGGAGTTGTAGGTAGCGCCCATCGCCACCCCGAGCGCCATCTCGGTCAGGTCCGCGTCGTCGAAGACGATCGCCGGTGCCTTGCCGCCGAGTTCGAGGTGCACCCGCTTGAGCCCGGTCACCGCGCCGCGCATCACCTCCCGTCCGGTCCGGGTCGACCCGGTGACGCTGACCATGTCCACGCCCGGGTCCGCGACCAGGGCGGTTCCCACGTCGGCGCCACCGGTGACGACCTGGACCAGGCCCGCGGGCGCGCCCGCCTCCTCGATCAGGCGGGCCAGCGCCAGGGTGGTCCGGGGCGTCTGCGGTGCGGGCTTGATGACCACCGCGTTGCCGGCGGCCACTGCCGGGGCGATCTTCCAGATCGCCATGATCAGCGGGAAGTTCCAGGGCGCGATCGAGCCGACCACACCGACGGGCCGGCGCACCAGCAGGGACGTGTAGCCGGCGGACAGCGTGCCCGCACCCGTCCCGTCCAGCGAGCGGGCCGCGCCGGCGAAGAACCGCAGGTTGTCCACACCGAACGGCACCTCGCCGTCGCGCATGACGGACACCGGCTTCCCGGTCTCCTCGACCTCCAGCCGGGTCAGTTCCTCGGCGTCCCGTTCCACGAGGTCGGCCAGGCGCAGCAGGACGCGCGAGCGGTCGGCCGGGGTGGCGTCCCGCCACTGTTCGAACGCGCTGCGTGCCTGGGCCACCCGCTTCGCGACGTCCCCGGTCTCGGTGTCCGCGAGTTCGCCGATGACGGCGCCGGTCGCCGGGTTGGTGAGTATGGCCACGGTCGCTCCTCAGCTGTTGAATCCGACACCGAACTTGTCCAGGAGCCGCAGCCACGGCCCCCGGCGCCCGTCGCGCGCGTCCGCCGCGGCGAGCGCGCGGCGGGTCATCTCCACCGCCGGGTACCGCAGCGGCTCCGGCGGGAAGGGCACTGGCCGCCGCCGTACCATCCGCAGCCGGGTCCGTTCGGTCTCCCGCCCGGCCAGCAGGTCCAGTGCCACCTGCGCGCCGAAGCGGGACGCGGCCACGCCGAGTCCGGTGTAGCCGACCGCGTAGGCGATCCGCCGGTCGCGGGTGGTGCCGAACATCGGGGTGAACCGGGTGGTGGAGTCGATCACTCCGCCCCAGCGGTGGGTGAACCGGATCCCGTCGAGTTGGGGGAACGTCTCCGCGAAATGCTGGGCGAGCAGGCGGTGGGTGGCGTCGCGCTGGTCGAGGGCCGCGTCCACCCGGTTGCCGAACCGGTAGATGGCGTCGTAACCACCGAACAGGATCCGGTTGTCGTCGGTGAGGCGGTAGTAGTGGAACTGGTTACCGGCGTCGGTGATGCCCTGCGCCTCGGGCCACCGCAGCTCGGTGCGCTGGGCGTCGCTGAGCGGTTCGGTGACCAGGACGTAGTCGTAGACCGGCAGGATCCAGTGCCGCAACCGCCGCAGCGGCGGGGGATAGGCGTTGGTCCCGATGACGACGTGGTGCCCGGTGATCCGTCCGTCGGTCGTCCGCACCACGACGCCGCTGCGGGACCGGTCGAAGCCGGTGACTCTGGTGTCCTCGTGGATCGTCACTCCGAGCGACTCGGCGGCGCTCGCCAGCCCCCAGGCTAGCCGGGCGGGGTCGACCAGACCGCCGGAGCCGCGCAGCCGGACGCCCGCGAGGTACAGCGCCGAGGCCACGTCGGCGCGTACCTGCTCGGCGTCGAGCAGCGTCGCGTCGTCGCCGTACGCCCGATGCAGCTCGGCCAGGCCGGCGAGTTCGGTCACCTGATGGGGGGCGACCGCCACCGTGGTCTTGCCGCACAGCCGCAGGCCCGCGTCGATGCCGAACCGCTGCACGGTTTCGACGATCGCCGCGAGGTTCTCCCGCCCCTGGCGGACGAGCGACTCCATCTCCGTGGGCCACTGCGACCTGCCGTGCGACAGGCCGTGGGTGAGCGAGTCCGCGACGAAGCCGCCGTTGCGCCCGGACGCGCCGAAGGCGACGCGCTCGGCCTCCACCAGCACGACGTCGGCGTCCGGGTTGTCCTGCTTGGCCAGGATGGCGGCCCACAGGCCGGTGAACCCGCCGCCGATCACCACCAGGTCGGCGGTGCGTGCGCCGGTCAGCCGTGGGCGTGGTGGTGGCCGGTCACGACGGTCGGTCCAGAAGATCGCGGGTGCCGCGTCGGCGAGGGCCTGCTGCGCCCTCACCGACGCGGCTGCGGCCGAGCCGTCCCGCGCCGGGGCGTACCAGTTCGTCAACGACGGGCCCCGGCCGGGCCGGCCAACCGCTCGATCGCGTCGGCGGCCTGCCGCAGGCCGTCCGCGGCTCGGATCGCCGCGCCGTGCTCCGCGAGCCGCTTGCGCACGTCGTCGTCGCCGAGCAGACGCTCGATTGCCCCGTGCAGCTGCTCGTCGGTGAAGCGGTACGGGTCGAGGCGTACCCCGAAGCCGAGTTCGTCGACCCGCTGCGCGTTGTCGTACTGGTCCCAGAACAGCGGCAGCACGATCATCGGCTTTCCGAAGTGGAACGCCTCGGTCGTGGTGTTGTTCCCGCCGTGGGTGATGACCAGGTCGGCCTGAGGAATGATCTTCGTCTGGGGCAGGAACTCCGCGCCCCACATGTTGTCCGCGAGCTCGATCTCGGCGTGCAGCGGGCCCTTGGAGACGATGTAGCGGTGCGGCGTCTTGGCCAGCGAGTCGATGACCCGCCGCATCAGCTCGACGTCGGCCGAGCCGAGCGAGCCGAGGCTGAAGTAGATCAACGCCCCGTCCCGGTCGGCGAGCTCGGCCGGCATGGTGAACTCCTCGTCGGTCTCGCGTACCGACGACTCGAGCCGTTGCCAGGTCGGGCCGAGCGGCCGGGCGTCGACGTAGTCGGCGATGCCCGGATAGACGTAGAGGTTGAGGTCGCCCTCGTGGATGAACTCCAGGTCGGGCAGGCCCGGCGCACCCTGCTCGCGCACCCAGGCGTCGAACTCCTCCCACACCGGACGGTGGACGCGGTCGTACTCGGCCCGGAACGCCGCCCACCCGGACCGGTCCGTCGCCGGGTACCCGGAGAAGACGGGGGCGACGTCCGGACCCTTCATTTCCAGCGGGTTGCAGGAAACGATCCGGACGAAGGGCACCCCGGCGGTGTTGAGCGCCGGGAAGGCGACCACATTGTCCTCGACGATGATGTCCGGCCGTACCCGGTCGATGATCTCCAGCAGCCTGGGCTGGCAGTACCTGGCGCCGTTGATGAGCTCGACCCACACCGGCTTGACCCAGGTTTCCAGCTGCTCGATCGTCGGCTTGCGGAACTCGGGCGCGGTGTCGCGGATGAAGTCCTTCCAGAACTGACCGGCGTCCTGTTCCTCGGCGTTCTCCGGCGGTGGGGCGAGGTCGACGAGGTCCTCCTCGAAGCCGAGCGCGGTCAGCTTGCCCCGCCACGACGCCTCGGCCGCGAACACCACTCGGTGTCCGCGTCGGCGCAGCACGTCGCCGATACCGATGCAGTTGTTGGTGGGGCCGTACGCGCTCTCGGGCATGAACAGGACCGTCAGCTGAGACATCGGATCTCCCGGGGGTGACTGTTGAATCGAAATTCAACAAGGTCATCGGTCGGCAGTCAATACGCAGGCACTATGGTGTTCGGGGAGAATCTGACGTCGTACCTCGGAGCGGTGCCACATGAAAACCCGCAAGTCGCGTGCCGAGCGACGGCTGGACCTGATCGAGGCCGCACGCCGGGCGATGCTGCAGCACGGGACCGACACGGTCCTGCTCAACCAGGTGGCCGAACAGGCGGGTCTCACCTCCGGCGCGGTCCTCTACCACTATCCCGACCTGCGGGACCTGTTGCTGGAAGCGCACCACGCCGGCATGGAGCGCTTCTACGAGCTACGGGTGAAGAAGATCGCCACCACCTCCGACCCGGTGCGGAAGCTCGTCGTGACCATCCGCTCCGGACTGCCCACCGACGCCGAGGACGCCGACGTGCGGCTGCTCTGCGAACTCGGCGGGGCGGCCGGCCGCAACCGGGTCTACGCCGCCCTGCTGACCACGCTCTACGACCGGCAGGTCTCCATGTACCAGACGATCCTCGAACTCGGCGCGGCCCAGGGCGTGTTCACCCTCGCGGCGGACTCGCAGACCATCGCCCGCAACCTGGTGGCGCTCGAGGACGCGTACGGCTACCGGATCGTCGCCCGGCACCCGACCCTGCACGCCGCCGAGGCGGTCGAGCTGATCCTGTCGTACGCCCGGCTGGTCACCGGCAACCCGCTGGACGTGCCCGAGGAGCCGGCCAAGCCACCGCGCGCCCGCAAGGCCACAACCTGACGGCCGCACCGGCCACGACCGGACGCCGCACGGACCGCGACCGGACGTCAGTACCGGCCACGACCGGACGTCGGCACGGACCGCGACCTGACGTCGGCGCGGGGCGCGACCGGTGCGCCGGGCGGACCCGGCGCGCGTCAAGCGGTCACGCCCCGTCGAGCAGCACCGCGTCGGCACCCGCCCAGTCCACCCGGGTCTTGTCCCCGAGCGCCACCGAGGCCGCGCCGGCGACCGTGGCAAGCAGCGGCCGGTCGAGCCCCGCCACATCCACCGCCACGCGCGTGGTTCCGCCGAAGAAGGTCACGTCGCGCACGACCCCGACCAGGCCGCCGTCGACCCCGAGCCGGACCCGCTCGGGACGGATCGCCACGGTCGCCGCGGCCCCGACGGCGTCCGGGGCGGCGGGGCAGGGCAGTACGCCGACGTCGGGCACCCGCAGACCGTCCGCGGTGACCACGCCGGCGATCAGGTTGTTGGCCCCGATGAAGTCCGCCACGAACAGGTCGGCGGGCCGCTCGTACAGGGGCACCGGCGCGTCGACCTGACGCACCCGGCCCTCGCTCAGCACGGCGATCCGGTCGGCCAGCGACATCGCCTCCTCCTGGTCGTGGGTGACGACCACGAAGGTGATGCCCACCTCGTGCTGCAACCGCTTGAGCTCCAGTTGCATCTCGGCACGCACCTTCTTGTCCAGCGCGGACAGGGGCTCGTCGAGCAGCAACAGCCGGGGCCGCTTCACGATCGCCCTGGCCAGCGCGACCCGCTGCCGCTGACCGCCGGAGAGTTGGTGCGGGCGGCGGCGGGCCAGGCCGGTGAGGCCGACGGTGGCGAGGACCTCGTCCACCCGCTCGCGGATCTCGTGCCTCGGCAGCCGTTCGCGTTCGAGCCCGTACGCGATGTTCCGGGCCACGGTCATGTGCGGGAACAGGGCGTAGGACTGGAACATCAGGTTGACCGGCCGCCGGTGTGGTGCGACGCCGAGCAGGTCGGTGCCGTCGAGGGTCACCGACCCGCTGTCCGGGTGCTCGAAGCCGGCGAGGATCCGTAGCAGGGTGGTCTTGCCGCAGCCGCTCGGTCCCAGCAGGGCGAAGAACTCGCCCTGGCGGATCTCGAGGCTGACCTGATCCAGAGCCTGGACGTCGCCGAAGCGCCGGCTGACGGACCGGATGCTGACCAGGGGCTCGCCGGCGTGGTGGTCGCTCATAGAGACTCCGTGAGGCGGGACAGGCGTTGGGCCGCGATGACGAACGTGAAGCTGACCGCCAGCAGCAGCGTCGCCAGGGCGTTGATCTCGGGGGTGACGCCGAAGCGCACCATCGAATAGATCACGATGGGCAGCGTCGGATCCTGCGGACCGGCGGTGAAGAAGGCGATCACGAACTCGTCGAGGGAGAGCGAGAAGGCCAGCAGCGCACCGGCGATGATGCCCGGGGCCAGCGACGGGAGCGTGATCCGGACGAAGGTCTGCAACGCCGTGGCACCCAGGTCGCGGGAGGCTTCCTCCAGCGATCCGTCGACGTGGGCCAGCCGGGTGCGTACCACGGCCGCGACGAAGGCCGTGCCGAACACCGTGTGCGCCAGCAGGATCGAGTGCAGGCCGAGCGTGAACTGAACCGCGGTGTAGAAGGCGAGCAGGCCGATGGCGAGCACGATGTCGGGCAGCACGGCGGGGGCCACCGCGATCGCGTCGAGCAGCTTCGACCTCGTGTGCCGGGCCAGGCCGACGGCGAGCAGGGTGCCGAGCACCGTCGACAGCGCGGTGGCGCCGGCCGCGACGACCAGCGTGTTGACCAGCCCCTCGCGTACCGCCCGGTCGGCGAAGAGCCGGCCGTACCAGGCGGTGTCGAAACCGTCCCACCGGTACGGGGTGTCGGCCGCGTTGAACGACATGATCACGAGGACCACGATCGGCAGGTAGAGGAAGACGTACGTCAGGCCCGCCGGGACGTAGAGCCAACTGAACCTACGCACGGTTGCCACCTGCCAGCCGTCGGGCCGCCCACGCCTGCACCATCAGCAGCAGGACGAGCAGGGCGATCACGATGAGCGCGAGGGTCGAGCCGAACGGCCAGTCCCGCGCCTTGAGGAACTGGTCGCGGATGAGGTTGCCGACCATCACCGTTCGACCGCCGCCGAGCAGTTCGGGGACCACGAAGTTGCCGAGGCTGGGCACGAACACGAAGACGCAGCCGGTCAGCACGCCGGGCAGGGTGAGCGGGAAGGTCACCGAGAAGAACGTCCGGGCCGGGCGGGCGCCCAGATTGGCCGACGCCTCGCGCAGTTGGGGGTCCAGGCGTTCGATCGCCGAGTACAGCGGCAGGACCATCAGCGGCAGGTAGGCGTAGAGCAGCCCGCCGACGACGGCGCCGGGGGTGTAGAGCAGCTCCAGCGGTCGGTCGATCGCCCCGATCCCGGTCAGCGCCCGGTTGAGCACGCCCTCGCTGTTGAGCAGGATGATCCACGCGTAGGTGCGGATGAGGAAGTTGGTCCAGAACGGCAGGACCACGAGGACGAGCGCCACCGTGCGCCAGCGGCGGGGGAGCCGGGCGATGAGGTACGCGGTCGGATAGCCCAGCAGCAGTGCCAGCACCGTCGTGAGCCCGGCCAGCTTCACCGAGCTCCAGACGACGCCGAGGTAGAGCCCGTCGGCGACCCGGCTGAAGTTCTCCGTCGAGGCCTCGTAGACGATCCCGCCGAAGCGACCCCGGTGGAACAGCGTGTAGCTGAGCACGAGGGCGAGCGGCACCAGCATGAAGACGATCAGGTAGCCCAGCCCGGGTCCGAGGGTGGCCAGCCGCCCGACGAGTCGTTCCCGTCGGGCGGCGCGCCGCCCGCGCGGACTGACGTCCGCACGGGCGGCGCGTTGAGGGGCGAGAGTTGAGCTCACTTGCTGGCCGACACCTCGGTCGCGATCCGGGTGTACGCCGGCGCGGCGTCGCCCAGGTCGACCGGAACCTCCTGCTTCAGCAGGTCGGCCGGGGGGAACTTCAGCTGCGGGTGGGTCGCCAGCAGCTTGGCGTCGACCTTGGCCATGGCGGCGGCGTTCGGCACCTTGTAGAGGATGTTCTCCGCGGCCCAGGAGTGGTTGTCGGCGTCGAGGATGTAGTTGATGAAGGCGTGGGCCGCCTCCTTGTTCTTCGACGTCTTCAAGATGACCATGGTGTCCACCCAGAGGTCGCTGCCCTCCTTGGGGACCACGAACTTGATCTTCGGGTCGTCAGTGGGGCACCAGCCGTCCCACGCCTCGACCAGGGCGGCCTCGCCGGACTTGAGCCGGTCGCCGAAGGTGGTGTCGTCGTAGGCCAGCAGCGTCTTCTTCGCCGTGAGCAGCTTCTGCTTCACCTGCGCCAACTGCTCCGCGTCAGTGGTGTTGGCCGAGAAGCCGAGCGTCTTCTGCGCCGGGAGCATGAGCCACCGCTCGGTGGCCATCATGGTCACCTTCTTGGCCAGCTGCGGCCGGGGTGAGAGCAGGTCCTCCCAGCTGTCGGGGGTGTAGCCGGTCAGGTCCGTGCGGTAGCACAGGCCGGTGGTGCCCCAGGTGTACGGCACGGAGAACCTGTTGCCCTTGTCGTAGGCCAGCTGCCCGGCCTCCGGGTAGAGGTTCTTGAGGTTGGGCACGAGATCGGCGTGGATCGGCTCGACCAGGCCCTGCTCGGCGAGCGCCTGGGCGAACTGCCCGGACACGAAGGCGACGTCGATGCCGCTGTCCGCGCCCGCGGTCAGCTTCGCCATGATCTCTTCGTTGGTGGCGTGCTTCGTGACGGTGACCGCCGGGCCCTTCGCCGCCTTGAACTTCTCGGGCAGGTCCTCCGGCATGTAGCCGTCCCAGTTGGAGACCGTGAGCTTCTGCTTGCTCAGGTCGGCGTTCGGATCGAGAGCGTCCGGGCCCGCGGCGCCGGCGGTGTCGGCGCCACCACCGCACGCCGCCAGGGCGACCACGAGGCCCGCGGCGAGGGCGGCCGGGACGGCGCCACGCCGGACATTTTTCCACGGAAACACTCGGCACTCCTGTCGGGAGTCGAGACAGTGAACCGGAGTGTTGCAACGAGAGTCAACGTGCGCAAGACTCATGCCGCCTTTCGTAGCTGAGTTTTTACGTCGGAAACTGAACTTGGATTCAACAGACGCCCGAGTGCCGCACGGCGCCTCCGCCGCGCTCGTCGACGCCATCGCCACCGGTGGCGCGGTGACCGGTCTGCGGGTGCACCGCCTCGTTCCGCTCGCCCGGGGCCCCCTCGGGGAACGGCTGATCACGGTCGACCAGACCAACACCTCGGTCGTGGTGGGTGAGCGCGTGGTGGTGAAGTGGATGCGGCCCGGCGGCTCGCCCGACCGGGCTCCCGCCCTGCTGGCGCACCTGGCGGCCGTCGGCTTCACCCGCACGCCGACGCCGTACGCGGCCGTCTACCGCGACGGACCGGACGCCGGCCTGGTCGCGGTCGTGACCGGTTTCCTGCCCGAGGCGGCCGACGGCTGGGACTGGTGCGTCGACGCCCTGCTCGGCCAGCTGGACGGGGGACCGCCGGCCGACCTGGCCGGCGACCTGGGGGTGCTGGCCGCGGAGCTGCACTGCGCACTGGCCACGCCATCCGGGACCATTCCGGCACCCGTCGCGGTCAGCCACCGGGACTGGGCGGCCGACGGCCTGGCCGTCCTCGATCAGGCGCACCGGCTCATCGCCGCCGACGACGACGAGGAGGCGCGCTGGTTCGCCGCCCGGCTGCCCCGGCTCGCCGCCGACATCGGGCGGTCCCGCGAGGTGGACCGGGCGCACGCGATCCAGCCCCACGGCGACCTGCACGTCGGGCAGGTCCTGCGGTGGCGCGGCGGGCTCGCCGTGACGGACTTCGACGGGAACCCCACCCTCGCGGCCCCGGGCGGCGCCACCCTCACCGAGCCGCCCGCCCGGGACGTGGCGCAGCTGCGCACCAGCCTGCTGCACGTCGGGGAGATCGCCAACCGGCGCACCGAGGACCGGCACCGGCCGGCCGTGACCGACTGGTGCCGACGGGCGACGGACGATCTTCTCGCCGCCTACCGCCGCACCCTGGCCGAACGCGGCATGACGCACCTGTTCGACGAGCGGCTGCTGCGGCCGTTCGAGGTCGAGCAGGAGTGCCGCGAGCTGTGCTACGCCGCCCGTTTCCTGCCCCGCTGGCGGTACGCGCCGATGGGCGTGCTGCGCCGCTGGTACGACTAGATCGAGGAGCCGATGGACCCGCGCCTGTTCCTGGCCGACCTGGAAGCCAAACCGGAGTCGCTACGCCGCCTGGCCGCGGTGCTGGCCGACGGCGACGTGTGGCACGGGCTGCCCGATCCGGTCGAGCGGGTGCTCCTGCTCGGCATGGGCAGTTCCCGCTACGCGGCCGAGATGGCCGCGCTGCGGCTGCGCGCCGCGGGCGTCGACGCGGTCGCCGAGTACGCCTCGGCCGCCACCAGCTATCCGCCCGGACCGCGGACCCTGGTGGTCGCCATCTCGGCCACCGGGGCCAGCCAGGAGACCCTCGACGCGACGAGCCGCTACCAGGGATCGGGCCCGCTGGTCGCCCTGACGAACGCGGCGGACTCGCCGCTGGCCGACGTCGCCGACCTCGTCGTCCCGATGCACGCCGGGGCCGAGACCGGCGGGGTGGCGTGCCGGACCTTCCAGCACACCCTCGTGCTGCTGCTGGACCTGGTGGCGCGACTGACGGCCGGGCCGGACGTCGCGGGCGCCCGGCGGAACGTCGTCCACCTCGCCCGGCGCGCCGCCGACGCCACCGAGGACCTGCTCGCCCGCCGGGACGAGTGGCTGCCGGCGGCCGCCGGACTGCTGGACGGGCCGAACGGCGTCTACACCCTCGCGCCGGCCGAGCGGCTCTCGTCGGCGCTGCAGTCGGCGTTGATGGTCCGCGAGGGTCCCCGCCGTCCCGCCACCGGTTGCGAGACGGGTGACTGGTCGCACGTCGACGTCTACCTCACCAAGACGCTCGACTACCGGGCCCTGCTGTTTCCCGGTTCCCGCTACGACGCGCCGGCGCTGGACTGGCTGCGGCAGCGGCAGGCCACCCTGCTCGCCGTCGGTGCGGAGGTGGCCGGCGCCGCGGCGGTGCTCCGCTACCACCACGACGACGAGCCCGGCGTACGCCTGCTCACCGAGACGCTGGTCGCCGAGCTCGTGGCCGCCCGGTGGTGGGCCCAGTCCTGAACTCGAGACCAGCTCTGGTGGGTGGCTACGTTACTGGACAACGAAGTTCTTGACTACCTAACTGAACTCGACTTTAAATGTCGGGCACGCCAGCTCAGGCGCTTCCGACCGGAGGTCAGTCATGGGTTCCAGGGGTCGAACACCACTCACCAGCCGTCTGCGTGCCATGCTCGCCGCACACGCCGAATCCGAACGGACCGGGATCCCGGTCGACGAAGTCATCGAGATGCACGCGGCGGGCCTGTCCCGTCGCAAGCTGCTCGGCGGCGCCGCGGTCGTCGGCGCGGCCGCCGTCGCCTCGGCCGCCGGCCTGCCCCGCCCCGCTGCCGCCGCGGCACCGTCGGTGACCATCGTCGGGGCCGGGCTCGCCGGCATCCGCGCCGCTCACTGGCTCTACAAGGTCAAGGGCATCCGGGCCGCCGTCTACGAGGGCAGCTCCCGGATCGGTGGTCGCTGCTACAGCCTGCGTAACTTCTTCGACGACGGGGTGGTCGTCGAGCACGGCGGCGCGTTCATCAACACCGAGCACCACACGATCCGCAACCTCGCGAACAGTCTCGGGCTCAGCCTGCGCACGGTGAACGGCGGGAACCAGCCACCCGGCGGCGACAAGTACTGGATCGACGGCGCGAACTACCCGTACAGCGCGGCGAACGCCGACTGGGGCCAGGTCTACCAGGCGTTCAAGGCGGCCCAACAGGCGGCGCCGTGGCCGCAGCGGTACGACAGCTACACCTCGGCGGGGCTGGCGCTGGACAACCAGACCGTCAACCAGTGGCTGGACGCGAACATCCCGGGCGGTCTCTCCAGCCGCTTCGCGAAGCTCATGCAGAGCAACGTCGTCGCCGAGTACGGCCTCGACCCGGACCAGCAGTCGGCGCTCAACCTCATCTACCTGCTCGCCTGGAACTCGCAGAATTCCCTCGCCCCGCTCACCGGAGGCGACGAGAAGTACACGATCATCGGCGGCAACGACCAGCTGCTGACCGGCATGACCGCCCAGCTGCCGGCCGGCACGGTGACCCTGGACCGCCGGCTGGTGGCGGTCAAGACGAACGCCAACGGCTCGGTGACCTGCACGTTCCAGGCCGGCAACAAGTACACCGACGTGACCTCCGACAAGGTCATCCTCGCCCTGCCGTTCACCCTGCTGCGCGAGTGCGACCTGTCCAAGGCCGGGTTCTCGACGGTGAAGATGCGCTCCATCAACGAGTTCGACCTGGGCAGCAACGCGAAGATCCACGTGCAGTTCACCAGCCGGCCGTGGGTGGCGCAGGGCTACGGGGGCGCCACCTACACCAACGTCACCGGCTTCCAGTGTGCCTGGGACGACGCCGTCAACCAGCCGACCACCACCGGAGTGCTGTGCGAGTTTCCCGGTGGCAGCCAGACGACGGCGTGGACCGGAGCGCCGTTCGGCGCGGCACCGGCCGCCCAGGTCACGTCGTTCCTGAACCAGCTGGAACCCATCTACCCGGGCATCACCGCCGCCTACACCGGCAAGTCCTACCGGGACGCCTGGCCGCTCAACCCCTGGTCGAAGGGCGCCTACTCGGCGCAGAAGCCGGGACAGTACACCCGCTTCTTCGGCATCGAGGCCGTCCGCGAGGGCAACGTCCACTTCGCCGGCGAGCACACCTCGATCGAGTACTTCGGCTACCTCAACGGGGCGGTCGAATCCGGTGAGCGCGCCGCCAAGGAGGTCGCCGGCCCGTAGCCGACCGGGTACCAGCGGGAGTGCGCGCAGATGGTGCTGCCTCATCCGGGTGCCGTCCCGGGAGATGAGGCAGCACCGCGCATGCGCCGCGTCGCCGCCGCGACGCCCCGAGGAGCTCGCCGAGTGAGCTCCTCGGGGCCGTGGCGCTACCCGCGGATCACCACTTGTCCCACGGGATGGTCCAGTCGCCCACCCCGTCGGTGAGCCCCATCCGTCGCGGGGTGTTGCGTACGTCGACCACGTCACCGAGGCGGAACGTGTCGTAGAACCATCGGGCGTGGGCGGGCCCGACGTTGATGCAGCCGTGCGAGGTGTTCCGGTTGCCCTGCGCGCCGATGTTCCAGTCCGCCATGTGGACGAACTCGCCGGAGTACGAGATCCGCAGGCAGAGCTGGATGACCTCGTCGTAGTAGTTGGGATCCTTCGGGTCGGCGACCCCGTAGCTGGACGAGGTCATCCGGTGCGAGGGCTCCCGGGTCATCACCACGTGCGGGCCGGAACGGGTCCAGTAGTTGATGAGCTCACCGTTCGTGCCCCGGGTGGTGCCGCCCTTGCCCATGCTGATCGGGATGTCCCGCACCATCCTGCCGTCGATGTAGACCTTCATGCGGTGGGACTCGGCGTCGGCGATGGCGATCCGGGACGGCCCGATGCTGAAGTTCGTGCCGGCGTTGGCGCCGCCGTAGACCCCCTTGCCGAGATCCCGACCGAAGAGGTTGACCTTCACCGAGATCTTCGTGCCGGAGGCCCAGTACTTGGCCGGCCGCCAGTGCGCGTTCCGGTCGTCGATCCAGCGCCATCGTCCCTCGACGGCCGGCGTGGTCTCCACCAGCATCGCCTTCTCGGCCTCGGCGCGGTTCTTGACCGGCTTGCTGAAGTTCACCATCACCGGCTGGCCGACGCCGTACGTGCCGCCGGCCTTCAGGGCGGTCAGCGCGTTGGCCTGGAAGGTGACGGCGGCGACCCCGGACGGCTTGATGGTGCTGAAGGTGCTCTTGTGCTCGGTCAGCGCGCCGGCCGAGTCGGCCACCGACACGGTGACCGTGTAGGTCTTGCCGTAGGCCAGCTTGCCGGTCGACCGCCAGGTCTGGTCGTCGCCCAGCTTGCCAGCGACGGTCTTGCCGCCCGCGGCCACCGAGACGTCCTTGAGCGTGCCGCCCTCGGCCGTCACGACGACCTGTTCGAGCGGCGACACCTTCTTGGCGTCGGCGGCCGGCGTGACGCTCACCCGCACCTCCTCCGCGGGCGCGCTCTCCGCGAGCTGTCCGGGCTGCGACCACGCGGCGTCGGACGGGGACTTCTCCTTGCAACCTGCCGTCACCAGGCCGGCTGTCACGCCCAGGCCGGTGGCGATCAACTTTCGACGACTGATCATCGCGTTCCTCTCCGCCGGGGAGAGTACTTGTCGGCGGCGCGCCATGGGAGCCCCCGCCCGCACGGTGCTGGTGGCGCTCTCGGCGGGCGGCGAATCTGCGCCCGCCGCCCGTCCGGGGCCAGAAGTTCGGCCAGCTCCAGCCGAGGAGCTGATGTTCCAGAAGACGAGGGCGCCACGGGGTGCGTTCAGGTCGCCCCAGTGGGCGGTCCCGCGAGCGACGGCGTCGTTCCAGTCGGCCATGGCCGAGGCGTAGATGCCGGTCCGGCCTTCCGCGGCGCCGGCGACCCCGCGTTCCGCTCCTTCGCGCTGATCGTGCTCCGCCCGCAGGCCGGCCTCCTTGCCGCGATCGACGCGTTCGAGGCGCCGAGCGTGGTCGCCGCGTCCGGCCTCCCGGCACGGCTGGACACCTAGGCCCGCGACCCCCGCGCCGTCGTGCGTCCGACGACGGCGTCAGCGCAGCGATACCCAGGCGGTGGCCACCGCGTACCTGTCGGTGCGGGCGCGCAGCCGGACCGGGCCGGGTGGGGGAGCACTCAGCGAGAAGAAGCCCACCGCGTCGACCGGCGCCTCGTCGTACGTGCCGGCGGCGGTCTGCGCGCTGACCCGGCCGCCGCGGGGCGGGGAGAGCTGGCCGACGATCCCGTCGTCGGTCACCTCGATCTCCAGCACCACCGGGCCGCTGCGGAACGACAGCGTCCGCGTGGCGCCGGACGACCGGGTCAACCCCGCCGGCTCGGCGTCGCACGCCGAGTCGAACATCAGCTCGGCGAGCGCCAGGTCGGTGTCCACATGCCGCCAGGCGAACGCCGCCCGGGCCGCGGTGAGGAACTCCTCCGGCACCGGCCCGGTGTTCCACAGCGCCGCGCCCAGCTCGGCCGTCAGGGCGTCGTCATCGACCGGCGGCCACGGTTCCATCGCGTTCACCTCCGGTCGGGCCGGTCGCCGGCGCCCTGAGGAACGGGGCCAGGGCCGGGCACTCGCGCAGCCGGCGCAGACAGCGGGCCTGGGTCGGCCCGATGCTACCGATCGGCACCCCCAGCCGTTCGGCGATTTCCCGGTAGCTGGCCGGCGGATCGGCGGTCAACAGGGAAAGCAGCTCCTGGCAGCGCGGCGGCAACTGCGCGAAACCCTCCCGCAGCGCCTGCCGCCGCTCCGCGCGCAGCAGTTCCTCGTCGGGGGCCGCCGCGTCCGCCGCGCGGGCGAGATCGTGGTACGCGCCGAGCGCGTCGTCGTACGGGTCGAAGGGCTGGGTGCGCCGGCCGAGGCGGGACAGCCGCTGGCACTCGCGCCGGGTCGTGGTGGACAGCCAGGCCGCGAGGGCCTGCGGGTCCCGCACCCGGCCCAGGTGCTCCACCAGGCGCAGCCAGACGGTCTGGTTGACGTCGGCGGCGTCGGCGCGGCTCAGGTCGTACGAGCGGATCACCGAGTAGACGAGCGGCGTGTACCGACGGACCAGCTCCGCCCACGCCGACTCGTCCCCGCCCGCCGCGGCGGTCACCAGGCTGGTCGCGCTCCGGTCGGTCTCCGTGCCACCGCACCGATGATTCGCTCGCTGACGCTCGCTCATGCCGCCACCTCGCTACGCTCGGCGTCGGCATGAGGCACCACCCCACCGCACCGATGATTCGCTCGCTGACGCTCGCTCATGGGACGAGCACGCCGTAGTCGGGGTGCCAGCGGGGCGCCGCCAGCAGCGCCCACCGCGCCTCGTCGGCGCTCAGCCCGCGGGCGGTCATCAGGGCGGCGAGCCGGCCAGCGACGTACGCCGTGGCGAACGAGGTGCCCGCCCAGGCGGCGAAGCCGTGGAACACGCGGGTCGGCCGGCCCGGCAGCGGCAACTGGCCCTCGACGTACGTGCTGTCGCGCTCGCCGACCGCGCAGGCGTCCACCCACGACCCGAAACCGCTGTACGTGGCCGGCACCACGCCCTCGGGGCCCTCGGTGACCGCCGCGACCGCGACGACCCGGGCCAGCGCGGCCGGCCAGACGGGTCGGCTGGTGCCGGCGTTGCCCGCGGCCGCGACGACGGCGCTGGTCGCGGGCAGCGCGGCCACGGCGTTGGCCAGCGGCAGCGACGGCCGGTCGTCCTGGGTGAACCCGCCCAGGGACAGGTTGATCACGGCCACCTCCGGCGCGAGCCGGCCCATGGCCGCCACCACCGAAGCCTCGTCCCCGATCCCGGTGGAGTTCAGCGCCTGCTCCGGGTCGACGCGTACGCCGGGCGCGGCCTGACGCACCACGCCGGCGACGAACGTGCCGTGGCCGCCCTGCGGGGCGAGCACGTCGGCGCGCACGTACAGCGGATCCTCGTCGTCGGCCTCCGGCACGTACGCCCCGCCGAGCCACTGCGGGTGGTAGCCGTCGGCCTTCACCCAGATGCCGGTGTCGCAGACCCCGACCGTTACGCCCGCGCCCTCGCCGAGCCGGGCCTTGTCGGGCGGCGGCAGCGCGACCACCGCGTAGGGCGGACCACCCGGGTTGCCCATGATGTTGCCCAGGCCCAGCAGCACGTGGTGCGGCTGCACCTTCGGCACCGGCTGGCCGGGCCACTGCTCGGGGTCCCGCAGCTTCGTCACGAGCGCGGGGACCTCGGTCTCCTTTTCCAACAGCAGCCGGGTGACGCCGGCGAAGCCCGGCCCCGGGACCGCCGGGTAACCGTGGGTGCGTAGCCAGCCGACGACCCGCTTGGCGTCGGCGTCGGCGGCGAGCAGTTGCCGGGGCCGGTAGAGGAACTCCCGGCCCTGGACGGTGTGCCGGCGGACGTTCTCGTCGGCGGCCAGTGCCTCGTCGAACGCCCGTTGGTAGGCGTCGTCGTCCGCGCCGTCGGCGCGTGCCGGGAGCGGGCGGGACCCGGCGCCGAACGACGCCGCAGCGGCGAGCGCGGACGCGGCCAGCAGCCGCCGTCGGGACAGTCGGCCGGCCGGGCGCGGCACGGCGGGATGGTCAGGCGGCACGGGTCCTCCACGCGGTCGACAGAAGCGCCCGCCATTGGCCGGCGTGGAACATTTCCCGGGTGCCGTCGATTCTTCCAAAGCATCATTCTGTGTCAATGACGCGGGCGGTCGGTGCGGATTCCCGACACTCTCTCGCCGGCATTGACGCCCCGGCCGCCGGTGGGGAACTCTGTGGGGCATGCCCGAGAGCACCGGGTCCGGTGCCGGGACGGCCCAGGCGGCGCTCGACGCCGTCCAGCGCTATCCGTGCGAGGCGATCGCGATCGCCCGACGAGTGCTCGCCGGCGGGCCCACCGTCGGCGCCGACGAGCGCTCCACCGCCGAGCGAGCCGTCGGCCTGGCCCTGCGGGAGCTCAACGACCTGCCCGGCGCGCTGCGCCACCTACGGCGGGCGGTGCGGGCCGCCGGCACGCCGCGGGCCCGGGCGTTGGCCCGGATGAGCCTCGGCTACGTGCTGGCCAACGCCGGCCGCACCGGCGCGGCGCTGCGGGCCGTGACCGCGGCGCTGCCCCGACTCACCGGCGCCGACGCCGGGCGGGCCCGGATGCAGCGGGGCGTGGTGCTGCACTACCGCGGACGCTACGACGAGGCGGTACGCGACTACGGCCTGGCCATCGAGATCGCCCAGCGCGAGGGCGACCTGCTGCTGGAGGCGCGGGCGCGCAACAACCGGGGGCTGCTCAACGCTCACCGGGGCGCCGCGGGCGGCTCCGGCGACGACCTGTCCCAGGCGGCGGACGCCTTCCACCGGCTGGGGCTGGACCTCGCCGCGGCCGACGCCCGCTGGAACGGCGGGATCGCGGCGGGCCGGCGCGGCGACATAGCGGGCGCACTGCGCTGCTTCGCCGCCGTCGACGAGGAGTACCGGCGGCTCGCCGTTCCCCGGCCGGCGCTGCTGCTGGACCGGTTCGAGCTGCTGCTGTCGGTGCCACTGGTCGACGATGCGGCCGAGGTCGCGCGCGCCGCCGTGCAGGCACTGCGCCGCCGGGGACTGGCCTCCGATCTCGCCGAGGCGTTGCTGGCGCAGGCCCGGGCGGCGCTGCTCGCCGGTGACCTCGACACCGCGACCGAGGCTGCCGCCGCGGCCCGGGTCCGGTTCCGCCGTCAGGGCCGCCGCACCTGGGCGGTCTTCGCCCGGCACGTCGAGCTGCGCGCCGAACACCGCCGGGGGGCCCGGTCCGTGGCGCTGCTCACCGCGATGGTGCGTACCGCCGACCAGCTCGATGCCACCGGGTGGCGGGGTCCGGCACTGACCACCCGGCTCGAGGCCGGCCTGCTGGCCGCCGCGCTGGGACGCACCGGCCGGGCCCGGGACCTCCTGACGGTGGCCGCCCGGGCCCGCCGCCGGGGCACCGCGGACCGGCGAGCACAGGGCTGGTACGCCCTGGCCCTGTCCCGCCGGATCCTCGGGGACGACCCCGGGGCGGCCCGGGCGCTGCGCCGCGGGCTGTCCGTGCTCGACCGGCACCGCATGTCGCTCGGCGCCACCGAGCTGCGGGCCCACAGCGGGGCGTACGGGCAGGAACTGGCGGCCGAGGGCCTGGACATCGCGGTGCGGTCGGGCGCACCGGCGCGGGTCCTGGCGTGGGCGGAGCGGTGGCGGGCCAACGCGCTGCGGGCGCGGCCGGCCCGGCCGCCCGACGACCCCGACCTGGTGGCGGCGCTCGCCGAACTGAGGCTGGTCAGCGGCCTGCTCGAGGACGAGGTGCTGGCCGGCCGGCCCGCGCACGCCCTGCGCGGCCGGCAGGCCCGGCTGGAGCAGCACATCCGCGACCTGGCCCGGCGGGCGCCCGGCGGGGACGTCGTGGTGGTCGCGCCGAACGTGGCGGCCCTGGCCGCGCGGCTCGGCTCCCGGGTGCTGGTGGAACTGGTGGCCCACGGTGACCGGCTCCGGGCGGTGCTGGTCCGCGACGGCCGGGCCGGCCTGCACGACCTCGGCCCGCTCGCCGACGCGGTGGACCTGGCCCGGCGGCACCGGTTCGCCCTGCGCCGGCTCGTCACCACCGGAGACTCGGCCGCCGCGCGGGCCGGAGCCGCGCACGCGGCGGCGGCCCTGGACCGCCAGCTCTTCGATCCGCTGCGGCGGCGCCTGGCCGACCGGGCGCTGGTGATCGTCCCGGTCGGGGCGCTGCACGCGGTGCCCTGGTCGGCGCTGCCGACCTGCGCGGGGCGCGCGGTCGCGGTCGCGCCCTCGGCCGCCGCCTGGCTCGGTGCGGACCGGCGGGAACCGCCGGCCGGGCCGCCGGTCCTGGCCGCCGGCCCGCGCCTGCCGGCCGCGCACGCCGAGGTACGCCGGCTCGCGTCGGTGCTGCCGGGTGCGCGGCTGCTCACCGGGACCGACGCGACCGCCACCGCGCTGACCGACGCGTTGGACGGAGCCGGCCTGGTGCACATCGCCGCCCACGGCACCTTCCGCGCCGACAACCCGCAGTTCTCCACGTTGGAGCTGGCCGACGGGCCGCTGTTCGCGTACGAATGGGAGCGGGTCGCCCGCCCGCCGGGCTGCGTGGTGCTGTCCGCCTGCGACTCGGGGCTGACCGGGGTGCGGCCGGGCGACGAGGTCCTGGGGTTCACCGCGGTCCTGCTGGCCCTCGGCGCCCGGTGTCTGATCGCGGCCGTGCTGCCGGTGCCGGCCGAGCCCACCACCGCGCTGATGCTGGACCTGCACCGGCGGATGCGGGCGGGTGCCCGCCCGGCGCGGGCCCTCGCCGACGCGCAGCGCGCGTTCGGCGTGGCCGACGACGGTCCCGCCCGGGCCACCGCCGCGGCGTTCGTCTGCTTCGGGGCCGGCTGACCGCCGGACCCGCTGCTGATTGTCGGCACGTGCTGAGCAGCAGCAGCGCGTACCCACCGTGGCCGGTGCCGTCCCGGATGACGAGCGTCCGGGCGGCGACGCCGCGCGCCGGACCGGTCCAGCGAGGTGTCCGGCAGGGTCACGGGAAGTCGTCGGGCACGGTCCCGGGGAGCGTGGCCAACAGCTGCGCGGCCAGTCGGCGTACCGTGTCGTCGTCCTCCTGATGCGCGAGCCGGACGAGCACCTCGCGCGTCCGGGCGTCCGCACCGTAGTGGCGTGCCAGCGCGAGCAGCGCGGTCCGGCGGATCTCCCAGTCGTCGTCGTCCACCAGCCGCATCAGCAGCTCCTGTACCTCCCGCCGGTCGGCCGGCATGGCCGCCAGCCGCTCCACGGCCCGGCGCCGGACTTCCAGGTCCGGATCGTCGTTGACCAGGCCCATCAGCAGCACCCGGACCTCCGGGTCGGCCCCGAAGTGCTCGCCGAGCGCGGCGGCGATGCGGGCCCGGATCGCCGGGTCCTGATCGGCCAGCCGGCGCATCAGCCGCAGCGTGACGGGCATGGCCACCGAGCTTCGCTCGGTCAGGCAGTGCACCGCCGCGTCGAACACCGCCGGGTCGGTGTCCGACTCGACGCACTCCAGCAGCACGTCGGTCACCGCGTCGGTGCTCCCGTACGCGCAGAGGGCCCGCACGGCGGCCAGTCGGATGCCGGCGTAGCTGTCCCGGCGGGCCCGGCGGCCCAGGGTGCCCACCAGGTCGGCGGTCTCGCCGTCACCGGCCAGCGCCTGCGCGGCGGCGCGGAGCACGTTCGGGTCGGGATCCCGGCGGACCTGCTCGGCCAGGCACTCGCGAGCCTCGGCGTCCAGCGGCGCTCCGGTGCGGGCCAGGCTGTGGGTGACCCGCAACCGGACGATGGGGTCCCGCTCCTCGGTGGCCCGGGCGATGAGCAGGTCACGAGTGGCCTCCTCGAACAGCGGGCGGCTGGTGAGCAGGTCGACCGCGGCGAGCCGGAGTCTGGCGGTCGGGTCCTGGTGGGCCCGCTCCAGCAGCAGCTCCCCGGTGCGGTGGTCCGGGTAGGCCTCGGCCAACGCGCGCACCGCGGCGAGACGGACCGTGGCGTCCTCGTCGGCGTGTGCCGCGTGCGCCACCACCGCCCACCCCGTGTCGTCGGGGCGGTACCGGTCGGTCAGCGCGGTCACCGCGGCGGCCCGCACCGAGGCGTCCTCGTCCTGTTCGAGCCGGTCGACCAGCCGGTCCTGGCAGCGTCCCTCGGGGTCAGGTGCGACCGCCAGCCGCTGCACGGCGACCGCGCGGACCCGCGCGGAGGAGTCGGAGCCGGCCAGCTTCAGCAGCAGCTCGGTGCTCTCCGGGCCGGGTTGCCCGGGCGGCAGTTCGGTCACCAGGCACCGGCGTACCTCGTCGTGGGCGTCGTCGGTCACCCGCGCCAGTGCCCGCGCCCGGGCCGACTCCGCGTACCCGGGCAGCGTCAACAGGCCCTTCAGCGCGCACTGCACCACGCCGGGGTCGGTGTCGGTGGCGAGCAGCCGCTGCAGCGCCTCGGGTGCGTCCGGCAGGTCGGCGCAGCGCGCGGCGAGCACCGCCGCGGCGGCCCGCCGGACCGCGTTGTCCCGGTCGTCGGTGGCCCGGGTCAGCAGCAACCGCCGGACGTCCTCGGCCGAGTCGACCCGGCTGCCGAGGGACTGCACGGCGAGCGCGCGCACCGCGGGATCGGGTGAACCGGCGAGGCTGCGCAGCACGTCGACGAGGTCGGTGTCGGCGGCGAAGTGGGTGACGAGAGCGCGGACCGCGGCCTGCCGTACGGCGGTCGAGCCTTCGGCCCGGGCCTGGGCGAACAGCAGGTCCCGGCAGTACCGGTGGCTGCGGCTGGTGGTGTTCTGTCGGCCGGCGGCCTCGGCCAGCCCGGCGACCAGGGTGATCCGGGCCTGCCGTTCGCGGCGCTCGCCGAGTTCCCGGATCAACAGCTCTTCCAGCTGCTCCTGCGCGGTGGACAGGGCCGCGGCGGCCCGGGTGGCGAACGTGGAGCCGGAGCGCCAACTGGTCCGTACGCCCCGGCGGCGGTACCAGTGCAGGAAGGTGCCCCGGCCCGGCCAGTGCGGGCCGAGCGCCCGGATCGAGGAGAGGAGCTCCTGCTCGGTGAGCTCGACCAGGTTCGGGTCGTCGGCGGCGATGCCGTGCTCGACCAGCAGGACGACCTGGCGGAGCACCGCGCCGCCGGCGTCGGCCAGCTCGGCCGGCTGTGGCGCCTCGGCCACGCACTGTGCGGCGAGGACGAGGTTCCAGGGTGGACTGGGCAGGTTCAGCGGGGGCCAGGGCTGGTTGACCTCGGTGGCCAGCAGGGTGATCAGATCGTTGGCGGCGTCGGCGGGCAGTGCGCTGGCGACCAGCCGGAGCACCTCCCGCCACGACGGATCGGCCCAGTGCTCTCGGAACAGCGCGCGCATCTGCTCGAGGCTCCAGGCGTTCGGATCGTGTTCGAACCTGTTCACGATCTCCTCGGCGCAGAAGAACTCCAGGAACGTGCGGTGCACGAACCCGAACAGGTGCAGTCCGTACCGCTCCAGGATGAAGCTTCGCTGGCGCAATTTGTCGATCATCGAGTTGGCCATGGCGTGCGCGCGCTCGTTCTCGAAGCCGTAGAACTCCACCAGGTGGTCCCGGAAGACGCGCGCCAATTCGTCGGATTCAATATAGTTGCCCGCCGGCCCGGAGTCCCTGCACTGCATCCGATACGCCAGGTGGCGCAGCAGCCGCAGCTTCGCCTGCGGGTCCAGCGGCGGTACGTCGCCGTGGCTCTCGCGCAGTTGCTTGGTCACGTCCCATTCGGAGATCAACACGTCCGCGACGTGCGCGTAGAGGCGCCGTCGGTTGCGCGGCAGCGGATGGTCCCGGCCGACGATGGCCATGAGCGTCAGCAGCAGCGGGTTGCCGGCGATCTCGTGCATCGCCCGGGATCTGTGCACCACGTCGAGGATCTGCCGCTGCTGCCGGTCGGCCTCGGCCGTCGGGGTGGGCACGACGTGGCGGTACCAGTTGCCGAGGAACCGTCCGATCCGCTCGTCGTCGAGATCCTCGAGCGTGAAGTGGTCGAAGCCGGCGTTGGCGAAGGTGTGTCGCCGGTACCCGGCCGCCCGCGAGGTGACGACCGTCCGGACTCCCGGGTACTCGTTGGCGAAGGCGGCGATCTGCGCGGCGACCTCCTCCCGGTGCGCCGGGTCGAACACCTCGTCCAGGCCGTCGAACAGGAACAGCGCCTGGCCGCCCTGCCGCAGGTACGCCTCCAGCACTTTCCGCTCGATCCCGGCCAGCCCCTGCTGGCGGCGGTGGCCGACATAGTCCAGCAGGCCGTCGCACCGGCCGTCGCCACGGTGGGTGGAGTACGAGCGCAACTCGATCAGGACGGGCAGGTGCCGGTCCAACGCCGCCAGCCGGGGCTCGGTGCAGACGCCGGCCAGCGCCAGCGCCAGGTACCGCGCCGCCGCCGACTTGCCGGAGCCGGGGTCTCCGAGCAGTACGACGGCCCGGTGGCTCGGATCGCACACCACGTCGAACAGGGCCAGTGCGTCCTTGGCCGCGTACTCCTCCCAGAGTCGCTCCACCTCCTCCGGGTCCACCACGCCGGGCAGTCCGCCGGCGTCGCCGCCCGGAGTGGAGCCGGCCCAGCGCCACCAGGCCAACGGCATTTCCGGCCGGGCGTCCTCATGCACCCTCGGTTCGACGAACACGTTCGGCAGGCCGACCGTGAGGTATCCGACGGTGGGGCGCGGCGCGACGGCGTCCAGGGGCACGGCCTGGTACATCTGCCGCAGCTGCCGCTGATACTGGTTGCGCACGCTCTCCGGCAGGTGGGTGTCCGGGTCGCCGGGCTCGCGGGCCGGGGACCGGCCACTGCGCATGTCGGCCAGGGCCACGGTCACCTTGGCCGCGAGGTCGTCCACACTGGTGAAGAAGGCGCACAGGTGGCGCTCCTTGAGCTCCCGGCGCAGCGCGACGATCTGTTTCCAGTCGGCGTCCCGGTCGATCATGTCGACCGGCCAGGGCGTGTCCTCGGCCAGCAGGAAGATCAGGCACGGCTTCCCGGCGGCCAGCGCTTCCCGGTACTCCAGTTCGGTGATCGAGGACTTCTGCCCGGCCGGCCGGAACCCGTACCGCCAGGCGAAGAGCCCCACGTAGAGGTCACACCGGCGCACGTCGGCCAGGCAGCGTTCCAGCGGTGGCCGGATGTCGGCGCTGTACGCCTCCATGGCCACGTCCTCGATCTCGAGGCGACGAGCCGCCGCGTGCACGGCCGCTCGATATTCCAGCAGATCCTTTTGGGTGGCCGATATGTAGACCTTCATGGACGGCAAACTCCAGGGGTGGCTGGGACCGCACCATTCAAAATATCAGCCACCTTCACATCCGACGGGCCCGCGAACGCGCCCGCCGCAGACGCCGTTCGCCGCACCGGTGGGCCTATGATGGCCGCGAAACGGATCCGGATCCGGGCGCGGGCCGGAGGAGACCTGTCGATCTGCCGGCAGCCCCGTAGCGGATTCGTGTCGGTGGGGGCCGGTGCGGCGTACGTCAATCACCATGGGGAGCGGATTCCGCGGGGCGACCGCGGCCCGGTGGCGGCGATGCGGAGGAAGCCATGCTCATGGTGGGTGAGGTGCACACCAGCCTGCTGCAGCACAGCACGGCGTTGGCGCAGGAGCAGAGCTCCGAGGTGCTCAGCCTGGTGGAGGGAGAGGCCGTGCTGACGTCGCGGCGCCCCTCGCTGTACGCGGTGTCGCCCGACGTCCGTACCGGGGTGGACTGCTGGCTGCCCAGCGCCAAGAACCGGCAGCTACGCGGGGTGGGCGCCGTGGTCACCCGGGCCATCATCACCGGCGGTCGGATCGTGCAGGCCTCCTCGACCGTCCAGGTCGTGGCGGGGGAACGCCGCCGGCCGTGGTCGCACTACCTGGCCAGTCCGGGCGTGCTCGAGACGGTCGGCAAGCTGGACGCGGCGGACCTGGCCGCGGGCTTCCTGTACGGCAACGCGGCCGACGTGCTGAACCTGGCGGCGATCACCGGCCGGGTGCTCGACGGCGTACAGATGTCCGAGCTGCTGGACCGGCGGCCGCCGCTGCGCGCGGCGCGCACCCGGCTGCGCTGGGCCGCGCAGCTCGACCAGCGGCCGGGCGCGGCCGGCCGCGCGGTGGTCGCGGTGGACTCGCCGACGGTACGCACCGTCAAGCTGGAGGTGGGTTCTCCCGACGTGCTGGCCGCGGTGGCCGGGTTCTGCGAGGATCTCGCCCTGCACGACTGGCTGCTCACCACGCTGTCCGCGCTGCAGGAGGCGGCGGTTACCCGGGCGGTCCCGAGGCAGGAGCACATCGAGCGGCTGCGGCCGGTGCTGGAGCACCTGCTGCACCTGTGGCTGCCCGGAGCGCGGGTGGACCCACGGCTGCGGCCGATCTGGGATCAGCTGGAGCAGGTGCCGGGCTTCAGCCGGCAGTGGAAGGCGTCGGTCAACTGGATCCGGGACCAGATCACCGTGGGCAACATGACCCTGCTGCGCGAGCTGGCCGACCGGGTCGGGTCAACCAGCCGCGCCCGTGCCGACCAGGCTCACTCGCCGATGAACACGTAGCTCAACCGGTCGACCAGCTCGCTGGGCAGCTGCAGGCCCTCGCCGCGGGCTCGCTGGGCGACCTGTTCGGCGACCGCCGGTGGCACCGCCACCTGACCGAGGATGGTCCGCACGGCCAGCTCCACGGGCAGGTAGCGGGTGTCCATCAGGGTCACCGTGCGGTACGCGCAGAACGGCGCGGCGACCGGGTTCAACTGGACGATCGCCGGCAGTTCGTCCCAGTCGGTGGGCAGCAGCTCGCCGGGCGGCAGCCGGTACGGCTGGGCGACGGTCTCGCCGCGGTGCCGCAGCACGCCCAGCCGGGTCATCTGCCACACGGAGGCGAGCAGCGCGCAGGCCCACACCCGGCCGTTCGGCTCGTCGGACCACAGCTCGATGTCGACGAAGATGGAGTGCCGCGGATCCCCGGACTGCAGCGGCGGGGACCACGGCAGCGGCAGGGTCATCGCCGGCGCGCCGGCGTGCACCGGCAGCGGCGAGCGCTGGCCGTTGGACAGCCAGCCCGACTCGCTCAGCGGCGGGCGGCTTCCGGTGGTGTGCCGGGGTGGCTCCACCACCAGCGTGTCGACCACCAGTTGGGCCAGCTCGACGTTGTCGTGCCGGGCGAAACAGGACTCCCGGGCGACGTAGTCGAGCACCAGGTCGTGCGCCGCCGCGGCGGCCTGCACCTGCGGGATCACCTCCCGCGGGTTACCGAACCGGTGGAAGTAGTCGTCCACCAGGAAGCACGTGCTGACCCGGGGCTGCCGGTGCGGACGCAGCCCGCGACGGGCCAGCGCCGGGATCGCCTGGGCCCAGTCCGCGATCCGCTCGAACTTGCGTCGCAGCTCCCGGCCGTCGTCGCCGAAGTCCTCCGCGTAGACGTGCCCCAGCTCCACGGACAGGTGTGAGTAGGGCACGGACTCCGTGCGACGCACTGCGGCTGCCTCCTGGAACCTGACATCCACGGTTATCACACGGTCTCCCATGCGGTGTCGTCGAAGAGTTTCTCGGTAAGTTCCACGAAGGCGTCCACGGTCCTGGCGTTGGCGATCTTGGTCTGCACGTCGTGGTCCGAGATGAGCTGCTCGCGCCACTGCAGCAGCGGGTCCAGCGGTACCGCGCCGAGCAGCGTCGTGCGTCCGGTGCCGCGCCGCCGGGCCAGTTCCGACAGCTCCGCGTCGCACTTGCGCAGGAAGGCCTGTTGCGCGAGGTCGAGGTGGCCGACCTCAGGGCCGCGCGGGTTGATCACCGCGGTGCGGATGAACCGGAGTGACTCCCGCAGCCGGTCGGGCTCGTGGCCGTACTCCTTGCCCATGGCGAGGATCCCGCCGGCTTCGAAGGCCAGGTCCGCGGCGGCGGTGACGTGCTGGGGGGTCCACCGGTGGAAGACCAGCCAGCGGGCGTTCACCTTGCGCATGGTCGAGGTGGCGGTGGCGGCCAGGGCGATCTGGCTGGCGTACGACCGGCCGGCGCTGAGATCCACGAGGGTGAGGTCGAACTCCTCCTCGAGCCGGAGGAACAGCTCGGCGCAGCGCTTGGCGATGTCGTTGGTGAAGCCGAACTCGCTGCCGTTGCGCTGCCCGGGGAGCAGCACCAGCGAGCCGGAGCCGGCGGGGCGCTGGCGCAGGCTGGACCGCTCCGAGGTGGCCCACACGTCCAGCTGCTCCGGGGAGGGGATCTCCCCGCGCAGGTACCGGTGCAGGCCGCCGCCGTTGGGCCCGGCGCCCTCGATCCCGTTGGTCGCCTGCGGGATCTGGAACGTGATGCCGGCCGTCGGCGAGCCGAAGTCGTAGTCCAGGTAGCAGGTGGGACGGCCGGACAGTGCACTGCGGTAGGCGATGTTCGCCGCGGTCACCGAGCGCCCGGTGCCGCCCTTGTGGGAGGTGACGAAGACCAGCATTCAGATCCCCTCGCTGGCCTTCTGCTGCCCGGTGGTGATGTCGTTGAGCAGCAGCAGGAGATTGTTGGCCAGGGCGGCGGCCGTGCCGGGGCGCTCGTCCACCAGCGACTGGGCCCAGCGTAGGCTGGCCCGGATGCTGCGCATGCTGCGCTGCATCGTCGTGCCGGCGAACGTGCCCCGCATCAGCTCCCGGTCGAACAGGTACTCGGCCTCGTCGATCAGGTCCTGGGCGTACCCGGCGAGCCGGCCGGCCCGGGGGAACGGCCGCTCCCACAGCAACTGGCCGGCGCTCACCAGCGCCTGCACCACCCGCTCCGTCAGATACCAGGAGGGCGCCTCCGGCACCGGCGCCAGCCCGGGGAAGGCCCCGCCGGCGTGATCCCACAGCCCCCCGTGCTGGCCGTCCGGGATGCGCCGCAGCAGCAGGTGATCCCACACCTCGTCGGCCAGTTCGAGCAGCTCGCTGCGCCGCCTGGCGTTGTTGAGCAGGCCGGCGACGGTGGCCGCCCGTTGGAGCAGCACGGTGGAGAACTCGTTGACGTTCCACGCCATGATCGGCTTTGACGTGTCGTCGTTGAGGGTCACCCGCTTGCCCGGCGCGTGCACGGTCAGCGCCGCCTCGTGCGGGGCGGCGCGCCGGGTGATCCGGGCCCGCTGGGCCAGCTCCACCAGGACGGCGGCGATCCGCCCGAGCTCCTCGTCGGCGCCGCGTCCGCCGGCGATCAGACCCTTCACGGCGAGCGAGGTGGCCTGCAGGGTGTAGTAGTCGGTCCGGTCGCCGTCGGTGGTCCGCCACGGGACGTCCTCGATGGGCCACCGCCGCCGGTTGTCGAACGTCGCCACGGTCGCCCAGTACGTCCGGGTCAGCTCCCAGCGGAGTTGCAGCGCCCGGGACAGGCGCTGCTGCTCCTCGTTGAGCAGCCCGAGCAACCGGGTGCGTTCGGAGTTCAGGTCCTCGATGGCGTCCATCGCGATGACCGTGAAGTAGAGGTAGGGAGCGTTCTCCGCCGAGCCCTCGCGCTGTCGACCGATCGGCTCGCTGGTGGGCACCTCCTCGGCGCCGGAGATGATCCCCCAGGACCAGCCGCACTCGAACAGCATCTCGCTGTTGTCCAGATCCTCGTTCACCCGGCCGGATCCGATCACCACGCTGCGCAGGCTGGCCATGGTGTCCCGGAGCTGATCGCGCAGCGCCGCCACGACCTCACGGCGGGGCAACTCGTCCTGGTTGACCATGTCGCACAGTCGGGCGCCGTACTCGTCGGTCGAGGTGAAGACGAAGGTACTGAAGCTGCGCAGCAGCCCGACCATGGCCGCGGAGAGTCGCGCACTGGCCATGGCCTCCAGCTCGTCCAACTGGGCCAGCAGGTCACGGCGCTGGGTGGAGCCACGGTAGACCTTCACGAAACCGATCGTCGCCAGGGTGAGCGGAACGGAGACCGCGAACGAGTCGACGATGTCCAGGGACCGTTGCTCCTCCGTGAGGTCCGGCCCGTCGTCGAGCGGGTTGAGGTAGCTGCCACCGCTGAAGACCGGGGTGCCGGCGTCGTCGGTGTAGCGGGTGAAGTAGTCGGTCATCACGCCGACCAGCCGGCGGGGGATCTCGATGGCACCGCCGATCGCGCTGAGCGCCTCGAGGATCTCCTCGTCGGTGCGGTCCGGGTCGTCGAGCGACAGCACCGGAACCTTGGTCGCCGGCAGCAGCAGCGTCAGCAGCTGCTCGGCGTCGCTGATGGAGTTGCTGCCGCTCCGGCCGCCCCAGTGCCATTCACCGTTCTGCCAGCAACTGCGTACCGTGGCCCGCCAGATGTCGAGGATCTCCTGGCGCGGCTGTATCCGCATGGTTCACCGCCGTCTGCTGTAGTCGTCGACTCGGAACTGGTGTTGCCTTGCACAGGATGATCCACGGTGAGGTGCGTTCCTCATCGTATCCATCCGGACCGAGTGCCGCGTGAACGGCTTCGATGCCCCGTGTGTCGGCGACCCGAGGTGGGTGCGGCGGCGTCAGTCGTCGCGGGCACGGCCGGTGGCCAGCAGCATGCTCAGGTGCCCGTCGCGCAGAGGCGGCTTGGGCCACACCTCGTGGAGGTCCAGGTCGTACGCGCCGGTCGCGAGGCTCGCCGCCACCTCGGCGCGCTGCAGCCGCACGGCCGGGAACCGACGCGGGCCGACGCTGTAGCCGTGGGAGCCGAGCATGAACGCCGCGGCGAACGGGGAGCCGGGCCGTAACGCGTCGAGAAACCGGCCGATCGCGTGCTCGCTCTCGGCCCGGTCGGCCGAGATCGAGCAGGCCACGAAGAACATCGTGCCCGCGTCCCAGGCGTGCCTCGGCAGGTCGAAGACGTTGACCCTCCGCACCCGGCCCACCTGCGCCAGGCGCCGGCGTGGCTCGGCCAGCGCCGCGTACGCCGGATGTTCCGTGCACACCTGCCAGTACGGGTCCCAGAGCTCGTCGTAGCTGTCGACCTGGGTGCGCAGCCAGCTCACGTTGGAGGTCGACCATTCGCACAGGTCCACCGTGCGCGCGAACGGCAGGATGGAGAGCACCGGGTAGAGATTCGCACCCGAACCCACGTCGACGCAGCGTGCGTCCGACAGTTTCGTGCCGGCGAAGAAGTCCCTGAGGCGGCAGAGAATTTCGTGATCGTCGGCGCGCAGTACCGAGTAGTTGTGCCGAACGTACGCCAGAGGATCGAAGCTGTCCCACTCGACCTCGGAATTAACCGGCCGCGGGGAATGGATTCGTGGCGGCGGAGCCGACGATGCGTTGCACCCGGAGCCAGCCGCCGGCGTCAATGCCACGGAAGTGCCTCCATGAGGTAGGCGGATCACTTTGGCCGTTGTCCCGACGCGCTGAGCACGCTGTCCAATTTGTATCGGAAGTGATAGCGGCTCGCAAGGGGCTCCCCAGCAGTGCCAGTTTCCTCCGGACGATCCGGAGATCCGGACGTGTCAGGTGTGGGATTTGCGCCCCGAGCTCCCGTCCTCCTGCTCGCCGATGTTCCACCACTCTTCAGCTGCCGATCATGCGGAATCCGTCGTAGCCCACCTCGGCCGCCTAGCGTGCCGGGAGCACCCTCTTCAGGCGAGAAGGAGTCGATTCATGACGTCCGCTATTTCACGACGTGGCGCGCTGAAACTAGGAGCCGCGATCGGGATCGGCACGGCTGTCGGGCCGGTCCCCGCCAGGGCGATTGCATAGTCGGCCAGCGGGCTGTTGACCAGGAGTTTCGAGACGTTT